>NZ_JBFWMI010000008.1:0-59102 GCF_050251695.1 Macellibacteroides sp. | reverse complement strand
AAGAACCTTTCAATGCCGCACGGCTGTCGCCTCCAACCCACAGGTTGAAATCACCGGCCTCAACAACCTTCTTCATATCGATGTTCCAGAAGGCGAGCTCCTCTATCGGCAGACTGAAGCTTACACTACGGCTTTCGCCCGACTTCAAACCGATGCGTTCGAAGCGCTTCAGCTCCTTTACCGGACGCGTTACTGAACCAAAACGGTCCTGAACATACAGCTGCGCTACCTCCGTTGCATCGTATTTGCCCGTATTGGTCAGATCGAAGCTTACCGTAAGTACATCGCCCTCCTTCAGTTTCTCTGAAGAAAGCTTCAGATTATCGTATTTGAATGTGCTGTAAGACAATCCGTAACCAAAGGGATAGAGCGGATCGTTACCCGCATCCAGATAGAACGAGGTGTTACCCAATGAAGTCTGCCCAGCTTCCGCCGGAATATCCTGCAGCATCGTCTCCGTACCCTGGAAAGGACGGCCCGTGCTGTTGTGACTGTAATACAAGGGAATCTGACCTACCTCCTTCGGGAAGGTCACTGGCAGTTTGCCGCTGGGCACTGACTTGCCGAAGAGCAGGGCCGCCAGGGCCGGGCCGCCCATCGTGCCCGGATGGAAGCTGTAAAGCAAGGCATCGGACAAGGCTGCCTCTTTGCCGATAGTTAGCGGTCTACCCGCCATTACTACCGTAACCAGAGGTTTGCCCGTATTGGCTACCGCCTCGATCAAAGCGCTCTGTGCTCCCTGAAGGTTCAGGTTGGCCAGACAGTGGGCCTCGCCGGACAGGATGGATTCCTCTCCCACAAAAGCCAATACCACATCTGCCGATGATGCGGCACGTACCGCTGCGGCGATACCGCCCGTATTCGTATCCCGGCTGTAGCTTACGCCCGGGGCATACACGATCTTGATCTTATCGCCATAGGCTGATTCCAACGCCTTCAGGGGCGTTTGCGTATAGTTCTTATCCCCGTCGAACACCCACGTACCCATCTGGTCGTGCGGTGCATCCGCCATCGGTCCGATTACGGCGATGGTCTTTACGGATTCTCCCAGAGGTAATACCGAACCTTCGTTCTTTAGAAGTACGGCCGACTCGATGGCGGCCTCCTTCGCGGCTTCCAGGTGTGATGCTGCATAAAGCACCTCTCCCTTGCTCTCATCCACATACGGATTCTCAAACAATCCGAGACGGAACTTCACGCGCAGGATGTTACGTACCGCATTGTCGATCGTCTCCTCCTTCACCTTGCCTTCCGAGATCAGCTCCTTCAGGTGGTTCACGTAATGATAGCTTACCATCTCCATGTCGACACCCGCGTTCACAGCCTTCATAGCAGCCTCTTTCCCGTCGGCACAGAAGCCGTGGGCGATCATCTCACCTACCGAAGCCCAGTCGGATACCACAAAGCCGTCGAAACCCCACTCCTTGCGCAGCACATCCTTCAGGATATAACCGTTGCCCGAGGCAGGGATGCCGTCGTTGTCGTTAAAGGAGGTCATATAGGTAGCTGCTCCCGCTTTGGCTGCCGCCTCGAAAGAGGGCAGGTACACATTGCGAAGCAAACGTTCCGGAATATGGGTGGAGTTATAGTCGCGGCCACCTTCTGCTGCCCCGTAGCCCACAAAGTGCTTCGGACAAGCGGCGATGGAGGAGGGATTGTTCAAAGAATCTCCCTGGAATCCCTTCACCATGGCGGCACCCAATACCGAAGTTAGGTAGGTGTCTTCACCCAGACTCTCCGCAATGCGGCCCCAGCGAGGGTCGCGGGAGATATCCACCATCGGTGCGAAAGTCCACCGCACCCCTACCGAAGAGGCTTCGATGGCGGCGATGCGCGCTCCCTTCTCGATCAGATCCGGATTGAACGAAGCCGCCTGTCCCAGCGGAATAGGGAAAATCGTCTTGAATCCATGGATCACATCACGGCCCACAATCAGCGGAATGCCCAGGCGCGACTGCTCCACTGCCGTACGTTGGTAGGCATTGATGGTTTTGGCATCGGCCACATTGAGGATAGAGCCCACTTCACCCTTCTTGATCAGCTCGGCGGTTGTATTTACATCACCCGACGGACTGATCTGATTCATCTGGCCGATCTTCTCTTCCAGCGTCATCTGGGAAAGCAAGGCCTCCACCCTCTTCTCCACATCGTTGCTTTTTACCGAAGTGGAGCTTTGGCATGAAACCAATGCTGCCAAAAGTAAGCAACCTGTGATAATTCTCTTGTTCATATATACTAATTTATTTATACATTTAGTTCAATATATTCCAACCATATCCCGATCCACCGAAAGAATAACCCTCTACAGGATAGTTGATGTTCCTTACCAAATAAAAGAGCTTACACTCCTGGAAGGCACCTTACAGTTAAATGTCTGCTCATCCGCCGAAACCCGGATGTCCACTTCGGCATCCGTATCGTTCTGCAATACCAACCCATAGGTACCGTCGGGATTCAAAACAGCGGTATAATATACCCCATCCTGCTGCATACCTTTGGTCTCAATACGGAAAGCACCCGGCTTGATTACCTTTGAAAGATGGCCCATTGCATAATAATGGCTGTTTTTAACCATCGTCTTGTAATCTTTTGAACTGATATCGATGGCACCCAGACACATGTTGCAACCGTGAGGTCTGTAGGGAGCATGATTTTCATCCAGCATCAGGTTCCATACCATAACCGCTTTACAGAAGTTATTGATAGTACCGATACCTACCTCCCTCATATTCCACATCAAATCATTGGCAAACGAATAGCCGTCGCCCCATTCGCCAATAGATATTTCCGTAAAATATAGATTCTTGTCCGGACGAACCGTATGAATGCGGAGCATTTCAGATTTGTCGCCTCCATAGGCATGGAAAGCTGCTCCATCGATATACTGTGCTGCATCCGCATCTGCATAGATATGCTCCGGATAGCCTACCTGATCGGCACACTCTTCCTTATCGGGATAATCGTAATTGTAGTTGTGATCGTAAGCAACAATCTTGGTCTTGATACCCGCAGCCTTGAAGGCCGGTCCCAACGCCGTTTTAATAAAATCACGTTGTTCCTGCCATGTCATGAACAATGAAGCCGAATTTCCTCTGTTTAGAGGCTCATTCTGAATGGTGGTCGACTCAATCATGAATCCCTCCTTCTCCATCGCCTGGATAAACTTCACAAAATAAGTAGCATAATCCTGGTAGTATGCAGGATTAAGCTGTCCGTCTACCCAGGAAGGGAACGGTTTTAAATCCTTCAGGTTGTTCACCTTCATCCAGATCGGAGGAGTCCACGGCGAACTCATAATCTTTACCTTGGGATTAATCGCCAGGATCTCTTTCAAAATAGGAAACAGGTCCCGTTTATCCAATTCGTGGATGGCAAAGTTTTCGATACCTACCGAATCGCAATGCGTATACTCGTCCATCGAAAAGTCGGAACAGCCCATGGAGATACGGATGTAGCTATACCCCATTCCATCTACCGGATCGAATGTCTCTTTAAGCAATGCCGTGCGGTCTTCGGGTTTCATTTTCAACAAATTGTAGCAAGTTGAACCTGTGATTGCCGCACCAAAGCCATCCATCTCCTGAAATTTTACCGCCGGATTCAGAACAATTGTATTCGCATCCGCAGATGAACCATTATCCAATGGAATGGATAATGGTTTGAAGACCATAGACTGGTCTGCGGTGGTAACAAACGCATTCACATTCTTCTGCGCAGTACAAGCAGAAAACAGAATGGACGTTGCCAGCCCCAGACCGGCCATATGGGTTGTTAATTTACTAATTCGCATAAAATCTTATTTTTTTTCTGTAAGCGTCATCACCGCCTTTTTATTGCCCTGTGAAACATCCAGCGTAATAACATACCACTTGTTGGGATCCAGAATCAGATCGGCAGCAGCCTGGAAGTTACCTGAGTCAGTCACATAAATCATATCCGTTTGTGTAGAAACGTAATCGGCACCTCCGAATTCGCCGCCCCAACCCTTCTGATAGAAGAACTTAAAGTCGTATTTATTGGCAATTGTACCGTCTTCGTTGAAGGTAACCGGATAAGGCTTAAAGGTAAGCTGGAACTTTTTATCTCCGATCTTAGCCATACAAAGCGCCTTGTCGGGATTCCAGTTTACATTGTTTTCGTGGGTAGGCTTACCGATACCCCAGCCAATTACCCAGATTGCATTTCCATCCTTGTCAAGGGCAGAAAGATCATTGCCGTTCATATGTTCGACACTAAAATATTTACGTTCAAAATTGGCAGTAACCCTGTATTTACCGCTAACCGGCAAGAAGGTAAGCTTACCGTCCGCACCTTTGGTGAAGTAATCGGAATCAATCCACCACTCATCATAATCAGCTATACCCGATACCTCGATAACCTGTCCCTTTGTAAACTCCTTTTCAATCTTGTAATTATTGTCGTCCACCATGGCCATTTCACTTCCGGCAAACATCAACTTGATAAAAGGTGCAGCTGCATAGGTAAGCGTATTGAATTCGATATCGTAGGTTCCGGCGGTAGAGTTTGAAAACGAGATACCGTTGGTAGTCCCCTCAACAATGGCACCATTTGCAAAACCGAATACTATTTCATTTCCGGCAGGAGTAACCGTGGGAGTCTTGATATACCCTTTAATCTTCTGTGGAAATTCCGAAGTAGCCTTGTATTGATATAAACCTACACGCTCCATACGATACTCACCGCCTGCCGTTACAAATGTAAGGTACGGATAATCCGGACGGGTAAGAGGAACATTGAATTCCTGTTCGGTGATGGTAAAGTTGATGTTCTGCAGTACAAGTTTCAGAGTAGCCGTTGCGTTGGGCACATTGGCGTAGAAAGGAACAAATATCTTTCCTTTGTAGTCGCCTTTGGTCTTTGTACGGATTACGGTTTCAGACACCTTCTCGTCGCCATAAAAGAGCTGGGCCTTCAGTGTTGAAAGAGGCACATCGTTATCCGCCACTTCGGCACTGAATGCAAGACTGTCGCCAAACATAGCCGCCCCAATCTGTGTTGTGGGGTTGATAACCGGATTACCCGGAACCAGATCGTCGTCTTCGCAAGCCGCTAAACTTAACAAACCTGCAAGAGCAAAAACTAATGATTTATATTTTTTCATGATTCTGTTATTTTTAAAAGTAAAAGATTTATTATTTCCACTTGACGGAGACCACCGATTTGGCGGAGACTTCGAAAGTGAATGTATGTGATCCGTCTGCCAGGGTAATATTGAGCGGTTTATCCGTATCGTTTTGCATAACGGCCGCATAAGAGGCATCCGGGTTCACAAAAGCGGCATAATACAATCCGGTTGCCTTGTAACCGGTAGTAGCTATACGCTTTGCTCCGGGAGCAATAACTTTGGCAAGGTGACCGATGGTATAGTAATGCGAATTGCGTGTCATCGTTTTATAATCAGACTGAATATCGATAGCTCCGTAGCAGGTTGTACATCCTCCGGGACGATTCGGTCCGTGATTTGCATCCAGCATAAAGTTCCACACAATCACCGCCTTTGCCCAGTTATTGATCGTACCCAGACAAACTTCGTTCATATTCCACATCAGGTCGTCTGCAAAACTATAGCCCCAGCTGCCGATGGATATCTCCGTAAAATATAAATTCTTGGAGGTATTCCGGGCATGCACATCCGCCAGCTCCGACTTATCGCCGCCATACGCATGGTATGCCGCCCCGTCAATATACTGAGCCGCCTCGGGATCACTGTAAATGTGAAGCGGGTAATCGATCTGATCCTTGTTTTCGGCCCTATCGGCATCATAGTTGTAGTTATGATCGTACACGATGATTTTAGACTGTATACCCGCACTTCTGAAAGCCGGTCCGAGTGCAGTCTTGATAAAGTCGCGTTGCTCCTGCCAGGTCATATACAACGAAGCCGAGTTGTAACGGTTTAAAGGCTCATTTTGGATCGTTACCGAAGTAATATTGATCCCTTCAGACTTCATTGCCTCGATATACTTCACAAAGTAGGTGGCGTAATCCTGATAATAAGCCGGATTCAGTTGTCCGCTTGTCCACGAATCGAAAGGTTTCTTCTCTGTTAGGTTGTTCACCTTCATCCACTTCGGACAGGTCCACGGCGATGCCATGATGCGGATATCCGGCCGGATGGCCAGAATCTCTTTCAGCACAGGAATCACATAGGTTTTATCCTCTGTATGCAGGGCAAAATTTTCAATTCCTTTGGTATCGCAATGGGTAAATTCGCTCAGTGAAAAATCAGAACAGCCCATGGAAATCCTTATATAACTGTAACCCATCCCCGAAACCGGATCGAACGTTTCCTTAAGCAGTCTGGCACGGTCGCCGGCCGACATCTTAAGTAAATTATAACAGGTAGAACCCGTTATCGCCGCACCAAACCCCTCCATCACCTGATAACTTTCCGCCGGATTAAGCGTAATAGTATAAGGTGACATATTCGGCTTGGAATTGAAGGCGATTGAGTCGTGGAAAAACTTTCTGCTGCCGTTGGCCGTGGTGATAAACAGATCCACGTCGGAAGCTACCGTTCCGGGTTGATCCGGATCCGGTACACCTCCATTGTCTTTAGGATCACTGCCACAAGCTGTGAAGAGCAAAAGAGCGGTAAAAAATACGATCGGTAATTTTGCAAACATGCTGATGCTCATTAATAACCCTTGTTTTGAGTCAAATTAGGATTCTTGTCGATCTGAGTCTGCGGTACAGGCAACAGAACGGTCTCTTCGGTAACGGGAGTCATCGGTAATCGGCCCGAATCACGTGTATTCAGACTATTCAATATGCTGAACACCTTACCGGTACGTACCAGGTCGAACCAACGTTGTCCTTCATAAGCCAGTTCAAGTCTGCGTTCATTCAATACGGCATCCGCCATCTTCTCTTTCGAACTTACAGTAGTTGCAGGTAAATCAGCTAATTTGGCCCGGTTGCGAACTGTATTAACAAGAGCGGCTGCAGCCTGCAGGTTTCCGGTTTCCACATACGCTTCGGCCTTCAACAATAAAATATCTGCCAAACGGATCTTGATAATGCTGTTATACTTGGAACGGGTCTTATACATGAAAGGATAATGATCCGAAGGATAATGGTTACTCCAGGAAGGTTGTCCCCATACAATGGCCTGGTTCATACGAACATTGTCGCCTTCGTTTTCGTAAGCCTGGATCAGATCCCTCGAAGGAGTGATCCATTTAGCCCAGTTGTATGTACTGTTCGGATCTACATGGTCGATACCAAACATCCAGGTTACCCAATTGCCACTACCTACAGGGTAGGTAACTTCAAAGATCGATTCGGATGTATTCCGGAAATTCACATCGGTTTTTGCATCATTAACAGAAAACAGATCGGAGAAATCGGGAACCAATTTAAAACCATCGTTCTGTACAGCCTCTGCATATTGAATTACCTTAGCATAATCGCGTACCGGTTTTTCTGCATAAACACGGGCCAGCAACGCATTGGCGACTGACTTGGTAAGCAGGAATTTATTACCGGCATTCACAGCAGGTGCACCACCGGGTTCCAGAGCTGCGTTCAGGTCGCTGATAATCTGTGCATACACTTCGGCAACCGGTTTACGCGACGGATACAACAGAGGATACACCTCTTCCACATTTTCGGCAGTAATATCCGGAGCCTCTTCGGTTACAACCGGTACATCGCCCCATAATCTTACCATATCGAATAAGATCCAGGCTCTCCAAATCTTGGCTTCCGCCTTCCACTGTTTGCGTTCTGCCTGGGTAAGAGATTGGTCGGGAACCAGATCCACGTTATTAATCACACGGTTGGCCGTGTTGATATACCCTAAAAATGCATTCCAGTCACGTTCAATATTCTTGTTGGTTCCATCCTGCGTCTGTTGCTCGAGGGAGGTAAGTTCGGCGCCCGAAGAGCCGCAGTAAGCATTATCGGAATGAGTCTCATTCAGTACAAGCATATCCGCATACCAAGCCTCCTGTGCATTCTGAATTGCTTTATAGATACCATCGTACTGCGTTTTCATCTCTTCTTTTGTCTTGAACTTGACAGAAGTATCTGTCGTATCCTTACCGCCTACCGTTATTTCGCTGAAGTCGGAGATAGGATCCTGATCAAGGGAACAAGATGTTGCAAAAAGCACCGCTCCCATGAATAAACCTAGTTTTATTCTATTTTTCATAATACGATTCTATTAAAATTCAACATTAACACCAAAAACATACGATCTAACCTGAGGATAGGTACCCCAATCGATACCCTGAACAGTAGCACTGCCACCCCATTGGTTCACTTCGGGGTCGAAACCGGAATAGCCGGTAATTGTGAACAGGTTCTGGGCTGTTACATAAGGTTGTAATCTGCTTACGCCCCATTTCTTAAGTAATCCGCCTGCAAAATTGTATGATAAAGTCACCGTTTTCAGGCGTACAAAGCTACCATCTTCAATAAAACGGGTGGAAGCCTTCAGGTTATCCGTAGTGGCAACCGCACGAGGCATATCCGTAATCTGTCCGGGTATTCTCCAGCGGTTAAGTACTTCCGTAGATTGATTCTTGGCATCATACATTCCTTCTGTTTCCATACGTGATGCGTTGTAGATATCATTTCCAACGGCACCCTGGAAGAATATATTCAGGTTAAAACCTTTGTAAGAAAGGTTGTTTGTAAGACCAAAGGTGAAATCGGGATTTGGATTTCCGATGTATGTTTTATCACTGGAGGTAATCTTTCCATTTCCATCCAGGTCGCGGTACATAAGGTCGCCTGTTTCAGGATCAACTCCGTCGCTGATGTAGCCCCAGAACATACCTAAAGGCTGACCGGGAGTCATACGTACTACATTCTCGCTGGTAGCTTCGGATGTCTGTGCATAATAGTACACATTCTGCAAAGTAAACTTCTTAACCTCGTTGCGGTTCAGAGAGATATTGAAATCGGTATCCCACTTGAAAGCCTTTACAAAATTCTTCGAACTTACGGCAAACTCGATACCCTTGTTCACCATTTCGCCTTCGTTACGGGTAATTGAACCCACGTCGGAAGTAGAAGGCAATGGAACATCCATCAACAAATCTGTGGTATACTTGTAGTAAGCGTCCGCATTAAACACCAAACGGCTGTTGAAAATAGACAAGTCCACCCCAATATTGGTTTGTGTAGTAGTTTCCCAGGTAAGGTCCTTGTTCTTCATGTTAGCAGGCGAAAGGATCACCATGGCGTTTTCCTTTCCTGTTTCCCACCAGTTCTGACGGGTGATGTTGTATCTCTGAAGATAGGCATAGTCGCTGATACCCGACTGGTTACCGGTCTGTCCCCATCCACCGCGAAGTTTTAAATCATCAATCCAGGTGATATCCTTCATAAATTCTTCGGAAGAGATACGCCATGCAGCCGAGAAAGAGGGGAAATAGCCCCAACGTTTGGCCGGAGAAAGCTTGGAAGAACCGTCTGAACGGAAGTTGGCGGTAAACAGATACTTGCTGTCGTAGTTATAGGCAACACGGCCCAGGTAAGACATGATGCTCCAGTCGGCGGCACGTGTACCGTTACCCTGTGAAACTTTATTTCCGGCATTCAACGTCTTGATTTCAGAATTCATAAAGTGACTTACAGTCTGGTAGCTTTCCGACCATTTGGAAGTGGTACCGGAAGTACCCGCCATTACATTGAAGCTGTGCTTTCCAAAAGCTTTGTCGTACGTCAGGATGTTATCAAATACCATCACCGTACTTAAAGAGCGATCGTCTGTAGCATTTCCGTACTGAGAACGGCCGTATTCTGTCTTTTTAGGATCCAGGAAACTGGTTTTATGGAAGTAAACACGGTCGATGGAGGTGGTAGACTTAAGCTTCAACTCCGGAAGGAAGGTAATTTCGCCGCTTACGCTACCGATAAGGCGGTTGTTGTTTGTCTGGTTGTCAGCCGTACGCGACATATTTTCCACCGGATGGGTGATATTTGCTCCGTAGAAGTTATTGTTATACTGTCCCGGATTCTGCGGGTCCCAGATGGTTGCATAGGTAGGTGTGTTGATTACAGAAAGAACAACACCGGCACGGTTGGAACCCTGACCGGAAACGATACCGTTGCTTGAATAATCAGAATAAGCCACATTGGTGTTGAATTTCAACCAAGGACGAATCTGGTTCTCCAGATTGGCTCTCATGTTATAACGTTCGTAGAAGGCTACTTTGATAACCCCGTCTTCTTTGGTATAACCTCCGGAAACATAATACCTCATCTTATCGTTACCGTTGGAGAACGACAACTGATAGTTTTGTGTAACGCCCGTACGATAGGTTTCGTCGAACCAGTTTGTCTGATCTGTAAGTCCGGAAGGCAGATTAACACGTCCGATTTCCTTCATTAAATCGGCATACTGCGCTACATTCAGAGATTCAACTCTTTTGGCCACATCGGTGATACCGACATGTGCAGTAAAGGCAATCTTGGCATCGCCTCTTGCGCCTGCCTTGGTAGTGATCAATACAACCCCGTTGGATGCACGCGAACCGTAAATAGCTGCCGAAGAGGCATCTTTCAGGATCTGCATACTTTCGATGTCGTTGGGACTAAGGAAATTGATTTCACTCATGGGCACTCCGTCCACTACATACAACGGATCATTGCTTGCGTTGATGGATGAATTACCACGTACACGCACCACCATGCCTGCACCCGGTTCGCCGTTGGGCTGGATAACATTTACCCCTGCTGCCTTACCCTGAATAGCCGAAGCAGCCGAAATAAGGGGACGCTGATCCAGGTCCTGGGTAGAAACAGTGGCTACCGAAGTGGTAACATCTTTTCTCTTTACAGTACCGTAACCAACCACTACAACCTCTTCCAGCACTTCCGAGTCTTCTCTCAGAACAATGCGCATGGATTTTGTTGCATCGGCAACCAATTCCTGAGGTTTGTAACCAATATAAGAAACCACTAAAAGACTTTTTGCCGGTGCGGCAAAGGAGAACTGACCGTCGAAATCGGTCGTAGTACCGATGGTAGTACCTTTCACTACCACATTAACGCCGGGTAAAGGAAGGTTATCCTCTCCGGAAATAACAACACCCTTAATCTGCACGTCTTGCGCATAAGCAGAAAGGATCGTGCACCACAGGAGCACAAATGTTAACAAATTTCTCATAAAATAATTAAATTAAAGATTTCTTAGTCTGAAACGATGCAAACATAGGTGAATAAGAGGTGCAGAAGTTATATTTTGGTTACTTTCAAATACGTCAGATACAAAATAAGAATACGTCAAATACTCGCTGAAGAATTATAAGTTATTAAATATCAATGGTATTCAAATACTCCAGTAAATTTTCTTCACGTTCCAAACCAATTTTTTTACGCAAACGATAGCGGAGCGTCTCTACCCCGCGTACGGAAAGATTTAATAAGGGAGCAATCTCCTTGGACGACAAATTCATCTTCAAAAAGGCACACATCTTACGCTCATTAACGGACAAGTCGGGGTGCTTTTCACTTAATTTTGCCATAAAATTGTTATGAACCAGATCGAACTGCTCTTCAAATCTTTTTAGCAGATCGTCGGACTGCATGTTGGTATCGATGCTATTGTTAAGCGTTACCAGCATACGTTTGGCCTTCACGTCGGAATCCGACTTCAACTCGGCCATTATCTTGTAGAGCTCGCTCTTTATATCCATCAGAATCTCATTCTTGCGGACAAAGTTCATCATAAGGTTGGCCATTTCCTGACTCTTATGGCGCAGCTCATACTCCAGCCGCTCGTTCTTTAGAGAAATGATTTCATTTTCCTGTCGTGCTGCAGCCTTGATAAAATCCTGTTCCTTCAACCACATCTCCTTCTCCTTTATGGCCACCTCCTGCTGCTTTTTACGTTTGATGCGCCATTCGTCCCATTGATACAGAAAATACAAGAATGCCATCAACAGCAGGAAATATACAAAGTAGGCCCACATGGAACGGTACCAGGGAGGCAGAATAACAAAAGAAAAAGTAGCCGACGAAACCTTGCCGTCGTTCATCAGCGCCTCTACCCTGAAGGTATAACTTCCCTCTTTCAGTCCACTGTATTCTTTCACCTCGGAGGTGGTATATTCGGACCATTCGGTGGCAGGACTCAGCATAAAACGGTAACGTACCACCTTCTCCAGATCGAATGCATGCATGGTGTACTCGAACCGAAGGGAGTTTTGGCTGTAAGGAATTTCCGGAACGTACGAATTTCCTGTAAAGTTAGCATTAAACAACAACGAATCCTTGGGATAGGTAGAATAGACACTCTTGATAAAAAGCTCGTTGCCAGTCTCCACCTTCTCTTTAAAGGCCAGATCGAGTAAAGAGAACCCATGTTCGTTGGGGATAATTACGACTGAATCTCCAATTATTTCAAAGTTCTCATAGTATTTTATGAAGTCTAGCTGCTTGTGATTGAAGGGATAGATAACAGAAAACATCTTGTCGCCGGTCCGGTTTTTCTTCAATATCCCCAGACCATTCCTGCTTAATCCATACAGATCCGTTCGGCCTTTTTTAAGCACCGAATGCGGGAAAGCAACCGGAATGGTACGGTTAGGTATCATACGATCGGCCGCCTTATCATATTCAAACAATCCGGAATCGGACGAGAAATAGAGTTTGTTCTCTAATTTAGAGATAAAAAGATTCCGAATGGATTTCAATCCATCCCTCGAAGTGTAGAATCGGCTACTCTTCACCTTGTAGTTTACCGTATCCAGTACAACCCGCAAAGCCCCCTCGTTGGTGTTACGTACCCAAAGAACTTCGGGCGATTCGAACTCGAAATTCTTAAACCAGTCGGAAACCCCTTCCAACTCCTTTAACACCTGCCATTTTCCCTGCATGCGTTGTATCAGATAAAGCCCCTCATAGGTACCTACCCATAATTTATCCGGATCGGTACAATGGGGCACACAGGTCCATACACCTCGTAATCCGCTTACCTGTTCGATGGATTTCCCGTCCAGAATAAATAGCCCCTTGTCGTGCATACAGAAAAGTTTCCCGTCAATTATACGCATATCCCACACCTGTCCGCTCAGTTGAGGGATAAAATCGATGGCGGCAGAGGTTTCGGTAAACCGTACCGGCCAACTGGTATGGTAGACTCCGCTGTTAGTTCCAAGATACAATTTTCCCTGAAACAAGACCGAAGCATAACCTGCACCCGACGAATAGGGATAGGTATAAAGATTGGTAAACGGAGTGTCCAGCGAAATATAATCGATTCCATTGTCCAGCCCCAGCCATAGGTTATTCCGCTTATCAAAACTGATAGATAAAACCGTATTATTCTGCAAACCGTTCCGCTCGTTGAAATACTTGATCAACCGCGACCGGCGGTTTACGAGAACAAGCCCTCTTCGCACTGTACCGATGGCAATGTAATCGCCCGAAACAGCCATCGTAAAAACCTCGTTCTCCCTCATAAACTGTTCAGCTCCGGTAATCAGGGGAGTCACCTTTCCGTTTTCTGCATAGAATAATCCATCCACCGCTGTGGCAATCAGCATCCCCGACTGATAAGGTTCAATACTTCGAATATGTTTTCCCTCCAGCAGTTCCCCTCCTGAAAGAGGGAAGAAACTATTTCCTACTAAAACGAACACCCCTTTATAGGTACCGATGTATAACGAGCCGTTCACCACATTGGAACGGTCTATTTTGTGCACGGACGGAATCAGCGTAAACTCATCGCCCAACTGTTTTACAATAAAGTTATCCGAAACAAAGTAGAATATATTATCCACTTCAAATACCCCCCAGTACCCTACATTGAACTTACTTTGCGCCGGCAGGGAATCCGACAGATTCACATAGAGCAGTTTTCCGGAAGCATCTGCATGGAAATAACCGAACTCTCCCTCACCTCCCACATAAATACGTTTCAATTTAGTCGATATATGCAGCGAACGCACATCTGCTTCGTTGTGAAGAGGGTATAATTTCCAGCTGCTTCCCTCGTATTGAAGCAGTCCGTTTTTATTGGCAAAGTAAACCCAGTTTTCGTTGAATGCATTGATCTGCCAGGTTTGTGACCCTTTGCCGAACAACTCTTTCTTATAATTTGTGACATAGTTGTTCCATTCCGCAAACAGGTTTGCAGTAAACAACATAAGCAGGCATAGCATGTAAAGAATACGGATTTTAAACATGTATCAGCACTATTCTGGTTTATTCACCTCGCAAATGTACATAAACTTCGCGCAAAAGAAAACATCAAAGACTGGTTTCGTCTATAATGTACGTTTGCAGTCTATCCTATTTACCTGGTGCAGACATCCGTTGGCATGATACTATTAAGAAATCAGGTTTTATTCCTTTTCAATCGTATAAATTCCTGCATTCTCAACAACCTTCCATCCTTGATTTATATGAATCGAATAATTCTCACCTTCAACAATATTATCTGTTATCTTATTAGGAGGAAGGAATCTATCAAATTGGAAATATAACTTTCAATTACTCACTTTGTAATATCCGTTTTAAAGATTTAGCTCAAAATATGTCTGTAAGACAGTCTGATATTCTCAGAATATTGGTCCAACATCTTAACTCCATCGTGGAAAGAGATTATATACTTGAGAATGTTTGGGGATGTAGCAATTACAATAACTCATTATCACTAAATGTGCAAATTACTTATTTACGAAAAATACTGGAAGCAGATAATACCATATCTATTAATTCATTAAGTAAAAGAGGTTATGTACTTAAAGTTTCGAAAAACTAATTAATTTTCCACCATTCGGTAAAAATCTGGGTACTATCTTTAAGATTTACAGGATCCCCAATCATTGGTGTTAAAAGTTTAATATTACGTTTTTTACTTGAACTGGCAATTTTTATCAATGGTTCATCCCACGCATGATTCGCCAAGGCAAATTTTGAAGAATGTACAGCAAGCAATCGTCGGGCATTTAAATCATCAAATGCCTTCAATAGATCTTCCGGCAATAAATGTATATATTTCCATTGTTTATTATACTGTCCGTTTTCCAGAATAGCTAAGTCAAACGGTCCATACTTTTCTCCGATTTCTGCAAAGTGTTTATCATATCCGCCATCACCACCAAGATAAAAATTCATAGTTGGTGTCTGCAAAACAAACGAGACCCAAAGAGTTTGATTACGCTTTAATCCGCGTCCGGAAAAGTGCCTTGCCGGTACAGCGTTTACAATAAATCCGTTGTCCAATATGGCTTGTTCATTCCAATCCAACTCAATTATCGAATCTTTATCAAATCCCCAATATTCAAAATTCTCACCCACTCCCAAACCACAAATTACTTTCTTTATTTTGGGCTTTAATTCCATTATTGTTTCGTAATCCAGATGATCCCAATGGTCATGAGAAATAAAAAGATAATCAATGTCCGGTATATCGGCAGGCGTATAAACAGTAGTGCCTTTAAAGGCTTTGATTGAGAACGAAAACGGAGATGCATTGCCACTCAGCACAGGATCAACCAGAATTCTTTTGCCATCTATCTGTATAAAATAAGAGGAATGTCCAAACCAAATTAATTGGTCTGCATTACTATCCATGTGTAGCAAGTCGGGCTTAACTGATGGTATCTCATTCGTTGGATATACACTTTTTTTATCTCCAAAAAAGAATTCTTTTCCAATAGTTAAATAGCTGGCATCTTCCGCCATAACAGGTGTTTCAGACAAATTCTGAAAAGAACCATTTTTATAATTTGGAGACCTCTTAATTCTTTCCAATCTCTTACCGGATGGTAATCTGCCAAATTTGGATTGTTTAAGAGTAAGCATAGTTAGTATAGAAAGTACAATTGTAACAGACGCTGCAATAAGCATAATTCTCTTCATTTAATATTCGTAATGATAAATCTATTAACTCAAAAAAATAATAGTAGTCACAAAGTTTTCAGGCATACTAACAATTATAGTTTTTTATTAAATGCATAGCATCAACTAACTATATATACAAAGTGCAGGTACTCTTTAACAGAATACCTGCACTGATAGATAGAACTTAGTAATTGCCTTTGCGTTTCTTTACCTCGTCTACGATTTTAGAAAACGATTTCTCCTGTTTTCTTTTCTCGTGGACAGAAGCCGTATAATGCCAGGCTTCCCTGCGGAGCTTAAGATAGCTTTCGTATACGCCACGGTCTAATTCTCCTGTACTGACCGCTTCAAGTACGGCACAACCCTTTTCATTTACATGCTTACAATCTTTAAACCGGCACTTGCCCTCATAAGCTGAGATATCCAATATTTCTGAGAGGTTATCCGTATTATCGTTTGTAACACCGAAAAGTTTTACCCCCGGAGTGTCGATCAGCACACCGGAACCCGGCAACAGTACCATTTCCCTCCGTGTAGAAGTGTGCTTTCCTTTACCTGTAGAATCACTGATTGTTCCTGTCTGCAGAAGTTCCCTGCCGCAAAGAGCATTGATCAGAGTGCTTTTCCCCACGCCGGACATGCCCGTAAATACGACGGTTTCGCCTGTATGGATTGTTTCACGCAACATATCGATACTTTCAGGCAATTGCGTACTGGTATAGAAAACCGGCATCTTATGGGAAAGATGTTTTATCGCTTTATTTATCTCATCGGCATCAAATCCTAAATCTGTTTTCGTCAGGATCAATATCGGCTGAATACTTTCGGATGAAAGTTGCAGCATGAAGCGCTCAATACGGCGTACATTGAAGCTGTTATCCAGACTTTGTACTATAAATGCTTTGTCAATATGGGATGCTATAGCCTGTCTCTCCGATACGGAACCGCTTTTAAGGCGATACAGGGTTTTCTTCCGCGGTAGCATAGCCAGAATAATACCCTTGTCCGTGTCTGTTACCTGGAAAATAACCCAGTCGCCTGTACATGGATAATCGGATACATCCCTCCCGTAGAGCATATTCCCTGTCATTTCGCAGGAATAGTGCCCTGCTTCAGAAATTACCTCATAACAGGTTTTATGAGTAACTGTTATTCTTCCGTGAATGAATTCTTTGTAACCGGAATTTTGTTTTTGTTGGAAAAGCTCGTCATTCCAACCATATAAATGTAAATCGTGCATTGTTTTGATCTTTAAATAAGGAGACTCTATGGAGGCAATCTCCCTGATTGTTGTTAATTTTCTTCCCAAAAGTCATTTCTTGACAGTGTAAGTATATACAAAAGGGCATACCAATGCCTTAAATCATTGTATACAAATCAAATTATAATTGACATAGAAACGACTCCCGGAAAGAATATCCGAGAACAAACAAAGGGACAATCTGTATAAGAAACACAGATTGTTTGTTACACCAAATCCGATTTAAACATTGTAGTCATGCCACAAAAATACATAATCTTTTGTATTTCAGCAAATTTGAGTCAGATAAGCATGCTGAATTTTCAAAAGAAAGTTACAAATTAAAAGAGTCATCCATCTGCTGTAAATTATTTTAGGATGGATTTTGTGAAAGTGTCCGGACTTTCAGTAGAATCATTTCTTATATGTCTGGTTTCCAACACCCCTTCTGCGTAAATTTTCCCTTAAGTATAAAAAAAACTTTACTTAAGGGAAAAATAAATTATACTTAAGGAAAGTTTTGTCGGGACTTTTCTTCTCATTTACCGGTACTTTTTATCTAAAATGTATATACATTTTGGACGATTTATTATGACTTTCGCTGTTCAAAGATATAGGAACAATTTTCCAAAGATATATGAATTGTTTCTCAAAGATATAGGAACTGTTTTCCAATCCTATAGGAATGAAAAGCCAAACAGGTAAGGAAATAAAAACAAATTATACGCAGCCAATTGGCAGGACGCTTACCATCCGTATGACAGATGACAGACGGCATGATAGATGAAAACGGGATCTGTCATGTTTTTTATATTTGAATATCAGTCTATTAAACTCAAAAAATGAGAGATGACAGATGTTTTTGAAAAAAATCGGTTTTAATGGAGCGGAAAGGATAAAATTAAGCATCAATCTTGAAGCATTAGCCATGATTAGGGATAGTGAGTACTTTTTTTTCTTATTTTTGCACAGAAATTCAAGGATTTGATTTTTAAACACATAGTTACCGTCGATAATAATAAAAAATTAGATACTGACATGGAATACAATTTCAGAGAGATTGAGAAGAAATGGCGCGAATATTGGATTGCCAATAATGTTTACAAAGTGGTGGAAGACGAAAGTAAACCCAAATACTATGTATTGGATATGTTTCCTTATCCTTCGGGAGCAGGTTTACATGTAGGACATCCGCTGGGATATATTGCTTCCGATATCTATTCACGCTACAAACGTCTGCAGGGTTTCAATGTATTGCATCCCATGGGATATGATGCCTACGGATTACCGGCCGAACAATATGCCATTCAAACTGGTCAGCATCCCGAAGTAACTACTAAAAACAACATCGCCCGCTACCGCGAGCAGATGGACAAAATAGGTTTCAGCTATGACTGGAGCCGCGAAGTACGTACTTGCGAACCTATTTATTATAAATGGACGCAGTGGGCTTTTATTAAAATGTTTAACAGCTATTACGATAACGCTTTGCAAAAAGCAATGCCTATCGCTACCCTGGAAGCTGCTTTTGCTGCAAATGGTACCGAAGGTGTGCAGGCTGCCTGCGGCGAAGAGCTTTCTTTTACAGCTGCCGAATGGAATGCCAAGCCGGAAAAGGAAAAACAGGCTATCCTGCTTAATTACCGTATTGCCTACCTGGGCGACACCATGGTTAACTGGTGTCCTAAATTGGGTACCGTGCTTGCCAACGATGAGGTGAGCGAAGGTCTTTCGGTTCGCGGAGGTTACCCGGTAGAACAAAAGGTGATGCGCCAATGGTGTTTACGTGTATCTGCCTATGCACAGCGATTGCTGGATGGTCTGGACGAGATTGATTGGACCGAATCGCTGAAAGAGACTCAGAAAAACTGGATAGGTCGTTCCGAAGGTGCGGAGATGAACTTCAAGGTAAAAGATTCGGATCTTTCGTTTACCGTATTTACCACCCGTGCCGATACGATTTATGGTGTTACCTTTATGGTGCTGGCTCCGGAAAGTGAGCTTACCGATCTGCTTACTACAGATTCGCAGCGTGCGGAAGTTACCAATTATGTGCAGGCTACCAAGAAGAAAACGGAACGCGAACGTATTGCCGACCGTCGTGTAACGGGGGTATTTTCAGGTTCGTATGCCATCAATCCTATCACCGAAGAGGCTATTCCGGTATGGATAAGCGATTATGTACTTGCAGGTTACGGTACCGGTGCCATTATGGCTGTACCGGCGCACGACAGCCGCGACTATGCTTTTGCCAAACATTTCGATCTGCCTATCATTCCTTTGATTGAAGGTGCGGATGTTTCTGAAGAGAGTCTGGATGCCAAAGAGGGTATCATGATGAACTCTCCGCGTGCTGGTCACGAGATAGAAGGCGGACTGGTGCTGAACGGCTTGCAGGTGAAAGAGGCTATTGCAAAGACAAAGGCTTATATCGCCGAAAAGGGAATTGGCCGGGTAAAGGTTAACTTCCGTTTGCGCGATGCTATTTTTAGCCGTCAGCGTTATTGGGGAGAACCGTTCCCTGTTTACTATAAAGAAAGCATGCCTTACATGCTGGATGAATCCAAACTTCCGTTGGAATTACCCGAAGTGGATAAGTTCTTACCAACCGAACAGGGCGAACCGCCTCTGGGACGTGCCAAGAACTGGGTGTCCGACGAAGGCTTCCCATTGGAATTGTGTACCATGCCTGGTTTTGCCGGATCGTCTGCATACTATTTGCGTTACATGGATCCACAAAACACCGAAGCGCTGGTTTCCAAAAAAGCCAACGAGTACTGGCGTAACGTGGACCTATACATAGGTGGTACGGAACATGCCACAGGTCACCTTATCTACAGCCGTTTCTGGAATAAATTCCTTTACGACCTGGGTGTTGCTTGCGAAAACGAACCTTTCAAAAAGCTTATCAACCAGGGTATGATTCAGGGTCGTTCTAATTTCGTATATCGTATCAAGGAGACCAACACCTTTGTTTCGTTGAACCTGAAAGATCAGTACGAAGTTACTCCTATCCACGTGGATGTTAATATTGTGAGCAACGATGTGTTGGATATCGAAGCATTCAGAAACTGGAATCCGGAATACAAGACGGCCGAATTCATCCTGGAAGATGGCAAGTATGTATGTGGATGGGCGGTTGAGAAGATGTCTAAATCCATGTTCAACGTGGTTAATCCGGATGTGATTGTTGAAAAGTTTGGTGCCGATACGCTTCGCTTATACGAAATGTTCCTCGGACCGCTTGAGCAGTCGAAGCCCTGGGATACCAACGGTATCGATGGTGTACACAGATTCTTACGCAAGTTGTGGGGGCTGTTCTATACCAACGACGATCAGCTGCAGGTTACTAACGAAGAGCCTTCTGCCGAAGAGTTGAAGTCTCTGCACAAACTTATCAAGAAGATCTCTTTCGATATAGAACATTTCTCGTTCAATACTTCGGTAAGTGCATTCATGATCTGCGTGAACGAACTGAGTGCCCTGAAGTGCCGTAAGCGTGCCATACTGGAACAGCTTATTACTTTGCTGGCTCCCTTCGCACCGCATACTGCAGAAGAGCTATGGCATGTATTAGGTAACGAGTCGACGGTTTGCGATGCTCAATGGCCCGTTTGTAACGAAGCTTATCTGGTAGAAAATACGGCTACTTACGTGGTTTCATTTAACGGAAAAGCTCGTTTCAACATCGAACTGCCGGCTGATATGCCGGCCGGCGAAGTGGAAAAGATGGCTCTTGCCCATGAAAGCGCAGCCAAATGGGTGGAAGGTAAAACTCCCAAAAAAGTCATCGTGGTTCCGAAGAAGATTGTTAATATTGTAATCTGATAATAAAACAACCGTTTCAGGAGTATGATTCATAGTTCCTGAAACGGTTTACTTAATTTGATATAAAATACATATGGGAAAGAAAAGAAAACAAATTACGCAATTATATTATTCCATTAACGATTACCTGCTGATTACACTGGGATTGGTTTTATATGCATTTGGCTGGACAGCCTTTATTTTATCCAATCAAATTGTTACCGGTGGGGTAACCGGTATCTGTGCCCTTATCTTCTTTTCAACGGGATTACCGGTTTCAGTTTCCTATATCGTTATAAATGTTGTTTTGCTGATCTTTGCCTTTAAGATACTTGGCGCCAAATTCCTGATCAAAACTGTTTTTGGAGTTGTAGGTCTCTCGGTTCTGCTTACTTTGTTTCAATATGTATTTACCGAACCAATTCTGAAAGGCGAACCGGCCATGGCCATTGTTATTGGTGGTATTTTATGCGGTGCGGGTCTGGGTCTGATTTTTTCGGGTAACGGTAGTTCGGGTGGAACCGATATCATTGCATCCGTTGTAAACAAGTATAGAAATATATCCATAGGAAGAGCTATGATTTTTTGCGATTTCATTATTATCGGTTCCTCCTATTTTCTGTTTCACAGTGTTGATAAGATTGTTTTTTCCTTTGTAGAAATGCTGGTGTGCAACTATGTGCTCGACATGGTGCTGAACGGGAACCGCCAATCTGTTCAGTTTTTCATCTTTTCGCCCAAGTACGACGAAATATGCGAACGGATTATATCGGATATAGGCCGTGGTTGTACCATTCTGGACGGTACCGGCGGCTATTCGCACAAATCGGTAAAGGTGGTGGTGGTACTTGCAAAGAAGTCGGAATCCGTGGCCATATTCCGACTCGTAAAGCAGATAGACAATAAGGCGTTTATCTCCCAAAGTACTGTCAGGGGAGTTTACGGAGAGGGTTTCGACCCAATCAAGACTTAAAGGTCCCGGTTAGCTTACCTGAAGATACTTAACGTATAATCTTTATATTGAGAATCGATTCCTCCAGCATCCAGCAAGCTGTGAAAAAGGAAATCGGTTCTCATTTTTTTATCACGTTTTTGCATAGCCTTCTCGTATTTTTGAGGGTAATCGGCTTTGTAGGATGCCGACATCCAGACCATGCCTGCCGTTTGCTGCGTGACGGGCGATTGAGATGCATGTAGCCAGATTCCGTCTTCACCCAAAGCTTCGCCGTGATCCGACAAGTACACGAGTATAGCTCTTTCATTTCTCAACTTTCCGATAAGGCTATGAATGAAATAATCGGTATACAAAACAGTATTGTCGTACGAATTTATCATTTCTTCTTTTGTGCAGGAGGAGATAATTTTGCTTTTGGTTACCGGTTGATAACCGGCAAATGAATCGGTGTAATGGGAATTATACCACCAATGGGATCCGATTGTGTGAAGAATAATCAGTTTTTTATCGGCGGCCGACTTCAACGCTGAATCAAATAGGGGAAAAAGAGATTCGTCCACCCATTTATCGAACACATAGGAAGATTTCTCTATATTGGCATAAAACAAAGAATCGCATTCGTGCATAAAGTATGCATAACTTTTGGCCGACTCCTGATTGGCCAGCCAGACTGTATAGTAGTTGCACGAATTAAACATACTTACGAAAGATTCTTCGGTAAAGGCTCTGTCCGGATTAAGACTGTCCGCCCTGGTGAGTATATGCGGCAGGCTTCGATTGGTGTAGGTATATTCCGTGTGTATGTTTTTAAAGGAGATAATATCTTCCTTGCTTAGCAAAGGGGTGGTATTTCGCTGGTATCCGTTCAGTCCCAAATGATCTGGACGCAAAGACTCACCCAATACGAACACCACCGTGAGGGGTTTATCGTCTGTGCATTTACTTTGCTCTGTTAAGCTGATCCGCTGTTGCTTTATGCTTTGTTTTTCTTCGTTGTATTTGCTTGCAGTATAATAAATATTGAATGGTATACGTTCTGATATAGGTCTTTGAAAGGCGCTTACGTTTGTTAAGAAAAGCATGCCTGCCACTCCTGTAAGCAGGAGACCCGGTTTATATTGGACAATGCCTAGTTTAAAACGCAGGTAAATAAGGCCTGCCGACAAAAGCAGGGCTGCCAATAGAAACAATATAAGTCCGCCGCTTACCAATTGCGCAGAGGTGCCCAGGTCGTTATCCAGTGCCGCATCCAGCAACATGGGAGTCAAAGTAGCATTGATGGTGTACCTGAAATAGGCAAGCACTGCCGATACCAAGGTTAGCAACGGCATAAGGAACAGGAAAATGTAACGGTTTACCGATAAAATAAGCATTACAAAAAAGAGACTGAGGGTTACAACAATCCATTGCATAAATAGTATGCAAACGTCATTAAATGAATTTACAGGAATGGTAAGAAAGTCGGTCGACGTAAACATGAGTGCTATAAACAGGGTGCTGATACATACAAAAAGGTAGTATCTTTTATGGATGTTTAGTAAGCCGGAAAGTCTATTTAAAGGTATTTTTATGCTTTTCATTGTAGTATAGATGCTATTTTTGTACAAAAATAGAAATATAAGCTAAATAACGAATGAAGAAAATTGTATTTGCAACAAATAATCAGCATAAGCTGGATGAAGTAAAAAAGATTACAGAAGGATTAATAGAGATTGTGAGTCTTTCTGACATCAATTGTACCGATGATATTGAGGAAACAGCCGACACTCTGGAGGGTAATGCTTTGCTGAAAGCAAGGTATATTAAAGAGAAGTTCGGTTTTGATTGTTTTGCCGATGATACGGGCCTTGAAGTGGAGGTGCTGAACAATGCTCCGGGTGTTTATTCGGCTCGTTATGCCGGAGTGGCACACGATTCTGAAGCCAACATGCAAAAGCTTCTTGATAATATGAAAGGTACCGATAACCGCCATGCCCGTTTCAGAACGGTTATCGCTCTTATATTGAATGGTAAGGAATATTTGTTTGAAGGTATTGTAAAGGGAACTATTATCGAAGAGAAAAGAGGCGATCAGGGCTTTGGATACGATCCGGTTTTCGTTCCCGAAGGATACGATCAGACCTTTGCTCAGTTGGGCAGCTCTGTAAAGAATTCCATCAGCCACCGTGCCAGAGCGGTAATAAAGTTGCACGATTTTTTGCTGACCTATTCCGATAAATGAAACAAGCCGTAAATTAATACTCATATGAAAAAAAGAACTGGTTGTTTGCTTTGGTTACTAATGGTGGTTGTACAATCCGTATGCGGACAAGCCATTGGAACCTGGAAATCGTATCTTGCCTATACGAATACTACAGAATGTGCCGAGGCAAACAACCTGGTTTATGCCATTGCCGACGGCTCCATGTTCAGTTACAATAAAACGGATCAGGAGGTTGTATACTATTCCAAGGAGAACGGACTGAGCGATAATGAGATTGGGCACATCGGCTTCAACGAATCTATCAACACATTGTTGATAACCTATGCCAATGGGAATCTGGACCTGCTCAATGAACAGGGTATTTATAATATTCCTTTCCTTAAATCGTCTGTAAGTATTCAGGATAAAACCATCAATTCCATCTATTTCCACAACGAGTTTGCCTACCTGTCCACGGAATTCGGCATCATGGTGGTAAATATGAAGAAACGGGAAATTAAGGATACTTATAAATTTGATAAGGCTGTATTGCATGTGGGTATTGTTGGAAACAAAATATATGCTGCCACGTCAGGTGGTTTGTTTACAGCCGACACTTCCTCCAATCTGCTGGATCATAACAACTGGCAGAAAGTTGTTTTGGATGCATCGCAACTCAATGAGAAAGAAATTAAAAAGCTTGCCTATTTCAGCGGGGTATTATGCTTCATCGTTCCCGGAAACGGTATTTTTTACCTCAACAGCAGCGGTGCTACTATCCGCCTGCTGGCAGATAACACATTGAAAGACATGGTGCATCAAAATGGAATGCTTATCCCCTACTCTGTAACTTCGCTTACCATTTATACTTCGCTTACAGATAAAGAAAAAGTAAATGCCGGTATCGTAAATCACGTATCGTCCCTTAAAGATAATACGGTTCTCTGGATCGCTGCCGCCGATGAGGGATTGAAAGCCATTAAGAAGGGCAATGCCGGAAGCTATGAATCAATTGTTTCGGGGATTACATCAAACAGCATCAAAAGAAACCTGACGGCTTATATGACCTTCAGTAATTCTAAATTATTGGTAACAGGTGGCGAAAGGTGGGCCGACAGAGGATTCAAGCCTGGCACATTGATGGTATACGATGGAATAAACTGGTATAATTTTGATGAAAATAAAATTGCTCAGCAGAGTGGAATCAAGTTTTCGGATATCACATCCGTTGTTGTCGATCCCAAAGATCCCGCTCACTATTATGCCTCCTCGTGGGGAGAAGGGGTGTTCGAATTCCGTAACAATGAATTTGTGAATCTCTATTCGTTGGGGAACAGTTCATTGGAATCAGCTTTACCGGGTAGCTCGGAAAGAAATTATGTTCGTGTAGACGGACTCTGTTACGATTCAAAAGGAAATTTATGGATGACCAGCAGCGGAGTAAAAGATGGTATAAATGTGCTGAAAGCAGACGGTTCGTGGTCGAAGCTATATTATGAAGTATTGAACAGTAAAAGCTTAATTGATAAGATTCTGATTACCCAAAAAGGATATAAGTGGGTGAACATACCCAGGGAAACACCCGGTATATTTGTTTTTGATGATAAAGGAACCCTGGACGATGTGAGTGACGATGTTTCCAACTTTTATAACCTATTTACAGACTCCAATGGTAAGACGATTGAGGTTAGCAGCTATTATTGCATGACAGAGGATAAAAACGGTACAATTTGGATGGGAACGGACAAAGGTCCGGTTATTTGTCCCGTTCCGGACAGAGCCATCGAAAATCCGGGAAATCTGTATTGCAGTAATATTATCCGCCCCCTCGAGGATGGTTCTTCCAATGGGTACCGTTTGCTTGAAAACGAACGGATAAATGCCATTGCAGTGGATGGAGGTAACAGAAAGTGGATCGGTACCCAGTCGTCTGGTATCTTACTGGTAAGCGAAGATGGGATGGAGACGATTGCTCACTTCACCACAGACAACTCCCCTATCCTATCTAATAACATTAAGTGTTTAGCGATAAACAGTGCCACCGGCGAGGTGTTTATTGGAACCGACAAGGGTTTGGTTTCTTATATGGGTGATGCAGTTGAAGGTAAAGATGATTATTCGGAAATAAGGGCTTTCCCTAATCCGGTTAGACCCGAATCGGACGACAGAGTTACCATTACCGGTTTGATGGAACGGTCTAATGTAAAGATAACCGACCTGAACGGACATATTATTTACCAGGGAACATCGGTTGGCGGTCAGCTTACCTGGAATTGCAGGAACCGAAAAGGAGAACGGGTGGCTTCGGGTATTTACCTTGTATTGGCAGCCACGCCAGACGCCGGTGAAAGTGTAGTTACCAAAATTATGATTATCAAATAACAATAAAGGCGGTTGATACCACCTTTATTGTTATTTACTATTGTTATAAACCAAGCTTTTCTGAAAGTTCCAACATGCGTTGAATGGGTAAGACTGCTTTTTTCTGTACAGCTTCGTCCACATGTATTTCAGGAAGTTCAAATTTAAGGCAGTTATATAATTTCTGCATGGTATTAAGACGCATAAAATTACATTCGTTGCAAGCACAGGTGCTGTCGTTGGGAGGAGCGGGAATAAATTCCTTATCCGGACTCTTTTTCCTCATTTCATGGATCACACCCGATTCTGTTGCCACAATAAACTGTCTCTTGTCTGACTGAATGGTATGTTTAAGCAATGCAGCCGTTGAACCTATAAAATCGGATACTGTTAGCACCACTTTCTTACATTCCGGGTGAGCTATCACTTCTGCTTCCGGATATTGCTTTTTAAGCAATAGAATCTTTTCCAACGAAAACTGTTCGTGTACATGACAAGCTCCGTCCCATAACAACATGTTACGTCCGGTAATGCTGTTGATATAATTACCCAGGTTACGATCCGGACCAAATATTATCTTCTCGTCGGCAGGAAAACTTTCAACAATCTGTTTAGCATTGGTGGATGTTACCACTACATCGGTCAATGCCTTAACGGCAGCCGTTGTGTTTACATACGATATTACCGTATGATCCGGATGGGCTTTTACAAACTTTTCAAATTCGGTAGCCGGACAGCTATCCGCCAGTGAACAGCCTGCATTCAGATCCGGAACCAGTACCTTCTTATCGGGACATAATATCTTGGCGGTTTCACCCATAAAATGTACACCGCACAAAACAATCACATCCGCCTTCGTTTTAGCAGCCCATTGCGCCAACGCCAGACTATCTCCTACAAAATCGGCAATGTCTTGTATATCCCCTGTCTGATAATAGTGAGCCAGTATAACAGCATTCTTTTCTTTTCGAAGCTGATCAATGGCTTTGGCTAAATCTATATTTTCGGGAACCGGCACATTCATATATCCTATCGATTGGTTTGTCAACATACCTTTTATATATTTTATTATTAGTTTTAATAAAGAAATAAATAATGATGATAATAGCCTGTTGATAGTGTTGATAAATAAACCTCTTTATGGAGGTCCATATTTCCTTAACCGGTTATCAACAACTATATTAAACTTTTAACTACTGATTATCTGTAAATTATATTAGTTATTAACATACTGTTTATAAGTTACAAAGTTATAAACTTTCTTTCTTACTTTCAATTAAAACTGTGTGAAACAAGCTCAAAAGAAATGAATAATAGCCTTATATTTTATTTTGTCAGATAAATGGACGCTCCGTATATACAGAAATATCATTTATCCAATAAATAATTATCCTTTCTTTTTTACAGGTTATAAACAGGTTATCAATAGTGTTTAAACAAAAAAGATACGGGACTATAAGAATCCCGTATCTTCTGTTATTTCAAGTAATATACCTGTTGTTGTTACTCTTCGATTTCCATTATTACGGATTCGGCTTTTACAAACGATCCTTCTTTTACAAATATACGTTTTACAGTACCATTGTATTCGGATGCAATATTATTCTCCATCTTCATTGCTTCAAGAATAAGAACAGAATCACCTCTCTTGATAGTATCA
This sequence comes from Macellibacteroides sp., assembly GCF_050251695.1. Taxonomy (NCBI): domain Bacteria; kingdom Pseudomonadati; phylum Bacteroidota; class Bacteroidia; order Bacteroidales; family Porphyromonadaceae; genus Macellibacteroides; species Macellibacteroides sp. Next base: position 31,069 of record NZ_JBFWMI010000008.1, on the reverse strand, counting down.
CCCTCTTTTACAAGCAGTTTCCAAATAGTACCAGGCATAGGACTTTCTATCACTTTTCCGGTGATAACCACTTCCGGTTCTTTTACAACTTCTTCCTGTTTCTTTTGTTGGGCAATTTGCTGGTTAAGCTCGTTGTATTCTTTTTCTCTCACCCCTTTCAGGTAATTAAGAGCTACCGTAGGGAATAGTTCCAGCAAAAGTTGTTCTTTTTCATCCTTTGCCAACAACACATCACCAAACTCAGGTAAAACCGGATTGGGTTGGTGTTGATAATTGGAAGTATCATACGGAATTTCTTCACGTGTTCCCGCAATTTTTAGACGGAAATCAGGATCCACCGGTACGGGTGTTTTACCGTATTCGCCCTTCACCAATGAAATAAACTGGTTGGAAACGTTCGAGTATTTTTCGCGATTAGCTTTTGCCGCTAGTGCCGAGTTAACAGCCTGCGAACCGATAATCTGACTGGTTGGTGTAACCAATGGAGGCAGACCTGCATCCAGTCTTACACTTGGAATCAAAGCCATAGCGTCTTCGATGATATCCAATGAATTGAATTGCTTCAACTGGGCTACCATGTTTGTATACATACCACCCGGTATTTCGGCCTTTTTTACAAGTTCGTTGGGAGCCGGGAAATTAAAATAAGCTTCAATAGCATGACAAGCTCTTAATAAGCCCTCTTCGTCGTTGTTCTTAGCTGCAGCAATGGCATTGTCGAACTCTTTATCAACAGATGCAGGAAGTGTATCTGTTAATGGATTGAAGGGCTTTGGAAACTGCTTAACAGCATCGAAGGCTTCCAGTTCTTTACGGATGAAATACAATTCGTTGTTGATTTTTGCAACAGCTTCCATATTCACATCCATCTGAATACCTAATTTTTTACAAAAAACATAGATAAGTTCAATGGCAGGTGCAGCTGGACCGCCTGCAAAGTTCCATATATTTGTATCAACGATATCTACTCCATGAATGATGGCAGACAAAACAGATCCTAAACCATATCCGGGTGTACAATGCGTATGGAAGTCGATAGGAACGTTCAGGTGCTTCTTAAATAAATCAATGAGTCTGGCTACCCTTAATGGAGGAATAAGGCCGCTCATGTCCTTAATTGTGATCATATCGGCGCCCAACGCAACCATTTCCTTGGCTTTGTTCAAAAAATAGCTGTCTGTGAACACCTCCTTAGGAAGCGGTTTGCCTTTTAAGCGGGCTTTGATTCTTTCCATGGTAGTGAAATGCGGGTCAACCGTATAACAAACAGCACAATCGGCCATACCGTTATACTTCTTGATGCTTTTTACACTTGATTTGATGTTCTCAACATCGTTAAGCGCATCAAATATTCGCATGATATCCAGACCGGAAGAAACAGCATTCTTAAAAAAACCGTCGATGATCTCGTCTGTGTATGGTGCATATCCATACAAATTACGACCACGGGAAAGAGCTGTTAATTTAGAGACATTTCCTACTCCTTCTTTAATTTTTTCGAGTCTGTCCCAGGGATTCTCACCCAGGTATCGCATTACTGAGTCGGGAACTGCTCCTCCCCACACTTCCATTGCATAAAAACCTGCGTCTTTATAATAATCAAGAACACGATCCACCTGATTTTGATTCATGCGGGTAGCAAAAGCAGACTGCTGTCCATCTCTGAGAGTTAGATCTCTGATTAGTAGCTTTGTAGACATACGTTTAAAATTTAATTTTTCCTTTTTCAATTTGTAAGCAAAAGTAGTCGAAATATGAGTTCAAATATACTAATTTTTCTTATAATAATTAGTAAATTGTAATTTTTAATATCACTATGTCAAATCAAAATTTATACCCCCTAAATACTTATAATCCAGTATTATATTTCTCTATTTATTTTCATTCTATAAACAAAAAGGGCAATATCATTTTGCTTAAATTTCATCACACCATTTATCCCATCTTATCCACTTATCAACACTTTATATATTATATTCTTTTATTCTTTAATTTTTTTTAAAAAAAGTATGAATATGATGTCCTGTTGATATGGTTTAAAGATTTTATCAAAAAGATTTGGTTAGTATCTTATCAAATGACGAGTGAACCTTTTGTAAAGGTTATAAACAGATAATAAACAACATTGTATTCAGTCAATCAGTTACTTAAGTGATTCTTTGTAAAATTGTTGATAACCTGGTATGTAGATAAGTTTATTTGAAAAAACACTGTTTAAATGTGTAAAACCCTTGTTGAAAGAACATCATAAATAGATTGTATTATTTCTTGCTTTGTTGGTTTGTGTCGTGCTTAATCAACTTTATGAGATTATCAAGGATTATTTATCATTTTCTATACACACTTTATCAATACCATTTCAACAGTTATCCCATAGTATTTCAACATTCTTTATTTACTTTTGTATTCAAATAGAATGGTATGCGCAAATTAAAAATTACAGAAATGAACCGCCTCACACCGGAGGCATTCAGAGAAAGTAAAAAAATTCCTTTAATCGTTGTATTAGACCATGTTAGGAGTCTGAATAACGTTGGTTCCGTTTTCCGTACATCCGATGCTTTTAGAGTGGAAGCTATTTACTTGTGTGGAATTACTGCCAGACCTCCTCATCCGGAAATTCATAAAACGGCTTTGGGAGCAGAAGAATCCGTTGACTGGATCTATTTTGAAGATACACACCTGGCTGTTGATAAGTTGAAGAATGAAGGGTATGAAGTATGTGCCATTGAACAGGCTCATGGCAGCATTATGTTAGATAAGTTGCTGTTGGACAATACAAAAAAATATGCTGTTGTGTTGGGAAACGAGGTAAAGGGAGTTCAACAATCGGTTGTTGATAACTGTAATTATTGTATTGAAATACCTCAATACGGTACCAAGCATTCGTTAAATGTTTCGGTAACGGCAGGAATTGTTATCTGGGATTTTTTCAAGCAATTGTCAGAGTAATCCGTTTTCAACCAATACCACCACCCGTTCCGTTACTTTGTCTTTTCCTTTCGGATCGTACTGGGACTTCAGACTGGCACCGAACATGCTTGCAAAGAAGTTCCAGAATCCTGCTCTGAATGATCCCAGGTAAGCTTTCAATAGGTTGTAACTCGATTGATTGCATTCTCTGTCGATCAGTTTGATAAGTAATTTGCCCTGAGAGTAGGATAGTCTCCTTAACTGAGGTTTATATTCCTTAAACATCTCTTTTTCCATCCTTTTGAGATGTTGTTGTTTAGCTTTTTCATTGGGCAGGGTTTCCATATACTCGTATGTTTCTATAAGGGTTGAATAGACCATCTTGGCATAGGGTAAAGTGCGCTTTACATCGCGTATAAGCTTGTAATAATTATCCTGCTCTTTTTTATTTTTGAATTTCATTTCCGGAAAGATATAAACACCGGGCAGGTTTACAATGGCAAAAGTATCTTCGCCAACCACATACGCAGGCTGAAAACCGGCGGGAGCGGAATTCATGGAAACATCCTGTGCAAATGTACTTGCAGAACTTAGAATAATTCCCAGCAAAAGTCCAACTAAATATCTTCTGTTCATGACATTGCAAATGTATATCAATTGTTGGTTTCTTGTACCTCTTTTAATTTATTTTCAGGAATGGATCTGAATTTACTTTGAATGCATTATTAATATAGTTATTTTTGTGAAATATATACCAAAGCCTTTATAATAATAGTATGAAAACCACCTCTATTCTGTTTTTAATATTTCTGATATTTCCTTGTCAGGCTTCCGAATTTTTACGTGTTGGAGATACCCGGTCTCTTGGATTGGGTGGGGCAGGAGTCACCCATACATTTACCTTTAATCCGGCTCTTCTGGTTTTATCAACAAATAAACAGGCAGGTGTTGATATCTTTAATCGATTTAATGTAAGTGGTTTGCAGACGCTTCAGGCATCATTTATCTACTCTAACGATTTATTGCCGGCGGGTATTAACATCTCTTCCTTTGGTAACGATGCCTACAGAGAAACCTGTTTTATGCTTGCTGTTGGAAAGCAGATTAATGAAATGGTTACTTTAGGAATTGCTTCAACCTATTTATTTATTCAGAGTGAAGGTGTGGATAAGAATCCGAGTCGCCTTGCTATCGATGCCGGTGTTGTTATTAAAACTGTTGATAAGCTGTTGATTGGGATTTCAATTCTTAATTTTCCATCTGTAAATCTGACTGTTAGAAATGAACAGTTTAAACAAACACCTGTTTATAACCTACGCACTGGATTTAATTGGAACATTATAGAATCATGTATGCTGACGTCGGAATTGATTTGTTCCGAAGAGAGTCCCCTGACTGTTAATATGGGCGTTGAATACTATCCCTACTCTTCTTTTTCGTTACGTGCCGGCCTGCAGGATAATTTTAGAATGCCTACCTGTGGTATAGGATATGTTTTTTCAAGGTTTTCTTTTCAATTGGCTACGCAGTTTCATCCTTTGTTGGGTACTTGTACAGGATTGGGGTTAAAAGCTCTTTTTTAATACAATCGGATGCTATGGAAAGGTTGTTTATAATTGTGTTGATATCCTTGTTGATTACAAGTTATGATGCTAAATCACAGATTAATACATCTGTTGATAACTGGATGGATTATGTGGAATCGATGGCCGGGGATACGGATGATCAGGAACGGATTGAGACTTTGTTTACCGAACTGTCTTATTTGGCTGAACATCCGTTTGATATAAATAAAGTAACTGCGGAGGAGTTGGGACGATTACCGTTTTTATCCGATCAACAGATAGATGAAATAGTTTCGTATCGTGAAAAATACGGACTATTTGTAAGTCTGTACGAACTTAAGCAGCTTGTTTCACTGGATTTTTCATCAATCGGACTTCTGCTTCCTTTTGTTTATGTTGAAGAAGCAAAGGCGCCTTCCTACAACGGAAAAAGAATGAGAACGTATGGAAAGAATGAGTTGTATCTTCGTTATGATAGAAGTTTTCAACAGAAAAAGGGATATGGTGAGTACTCGGATTCCTTGTTGAATGTAAATCCGAATAAAAAGTATTTGGGTGAACCTTTTGCCCACTCGCTCCGCTATTCATATTCTAAAGGATCGAATATACAGTTGGGTATAGTGGGAGAGAAGGATGCGGGCGAATCGTTTCTTTCCGGAAAGAAGAAAGGGTATGATTACTATTCGGCGCATCTGATAATTAAAGAGATGGGTGTTTTAAAGTGTCTGGCTTTGGGAGATTATAAAGTATCATTTGGACAAGGTCTGGTAATCAGCAACGACTTTTCTCCATCCCGTAGTTCGATGGTTCTGCAGACAAAACGAAGGAATAACGGATTTCGTCGTCATTTTTCAACCAATGAAACCGACTTTTTCAGGGGAATTGGATCTACGGTGACTTTAGGTAAGTTGGATATGAGTTTGTTTTATTCGTTTCGAAAACTTGATGCCACAACAGACAGCCTGTTGATAACTTCGTTTAAAACCGATGGACTGCATCGTATACAAAGGGAATTGGATAAGAAAGGGGTGGTATCCACCCATACCGGTGGTGGAAATATACGGTATGCATCGCCTCTTCTTTCGGCCGGTTTTACCGTTATCGGATATTCTTTTGGAAACAGACGGGTTGAACCGGAGATTAAGCCTTATACGGCACATGCATTTAGAGGTAGTTTCAATCTTAATATGAGTCTGGATTACGAATTAAAGTTCAGGAAAATGATACTGTATGGTGAAACAGCATTTAGTAGGAATGGTGCATTGGCTACTTTAAATTGTTTACAGGTAACTCCGGCATCTTTTATATCCTGGCTTATTACGCATCGCTATTATGATAGACGGTACCATGCTTTTTATGGTAATGCTTTTGGACAGAACAGTAATGAACAGAATGAACAGGGTGTTTATATTGGAATGCAGTTATTTCCAGCTTCAGACTGGAAATTATCAATGTACGCCGATCTTTTTTCTTCTCCTTGGTTGAAGTATGGAATGAATACGCCTTCCTCGGGAAAAGAATATATGGCCGAAGCCACCTATACTCCCCGAAATGCATGGTCGGTTTCCTTTCGATATCAGCATAAAGAAAAAGAGGCTGAATCGGTTTCCGAACAGCATCGGATGCGTTTACAAGCGATAGTTTCGCCGTCGGAAACAATTTCCTTACGAACAACGCTGAATGGAATATTGTCTGATCCGTTGAATAAGAGAAGTTACGGTTGGATGGTTTCCCAAAGTGCAGGGTATAAACCGGCTTCATTACCTATACAAATGGATGGTTATTTTTCATACTTTGATACGGATGATTATGCCACCAGGATTACTTCCTATGAAAAAAATCTGTTGTATGCTTTTTCGATGCCTTCTTTTTACGGACAAGGCATACGATGTGCGTTTTCCTTTAAAGCGTCTGTTTTGGATAATCTGTATTTATCTGCAAAATTGGGTTGGGTACATTACTTTGACCGGAATGAAATAGGGACTGATATGGAGTTGATAGAAGGTTCTGATAAAACAGATTTGAATGTTTTGGTGGGATGGAAGTTTTAGTTTTGGAGGCTTTAGGGTGTAAGCAAGCGGATTATTGCTACTTTTGTAGCCCATAAAATCAAGTGTAATTATCATGTCTACCATACTTTTTGATAAGATCGTATTCGGACCAGTCCATAGCAGAAGATTAGGTGTTTCACTGGGTATAAATTTGCTGCCGGTGGACGGTAAAGTTTGTTCTTTCGACTGCATCTACTGTGAGTGCGGACTTAACAGGGATGGTCGTACGGGTAGCAAGCTTCCTACCCGCGAATGTGTAAAAAAGGAATTGGAGGAGACACTTCTTTCGATGGCTGCAACAGGTAAAGCTCCCGATGTAATAACTTTTGCGGGAAACGGAGAGCCTACATTACATCCCGACTTTGGAGGTATCATTGACGATACGATTTGTTTAAGAAACAAGTTTTTTCCGAAAGCTAAAATTGCTGTTTTATCAAATGCTACCATGCTTCATAAACGTGAGGTTTTTAAAGCATTGTTACTGGTGGATGATGCCATATTGAAGCTTGATTCAATTAGTGACAGAAGGATACGTCAGATCAATGCTCCTAATTCTCCTTCTTTCTGCAGTAAAGAATTGGTTGAACAATTATCCCAATTTAATGGAAAGGCGATTATACAGACCATGTTTTTAAAAGGGAATCTGCAGGGGGAATCGGTCGACAATACCACAGATGAAGAGATCAAGGGTTGGATTGATGCACTCAAAGTCATACAACCAAGACAGGTGATGATCTATACAATAGACAGGGAAACACCCGTAAAAAATCTCCAAAAAGTAACAAAAGAAGAATTGGAGGTAATTGCGGAGTATGCAAGGATACAGGGTTTTGAAGTTTCAGTCTCCGCCTGATTAGCTTCGATTTAAAATGAGAAACAAAGAGGCTCGATCAAACTTCATTTATACTTTGCGAAGCTTATTCAATTAAAGTTGCTTAAAGGATTTTCCTGCCATTATAGGGTAGGTATATAGTATTGTTTAGCAAATCTTATCATACAAAGTATTTTGACTATACAAAAAAGAACCCTGAAAGCTTTTAGCATAGCTTCCAGGGTTCTTTAAATATATCATGCTTTTTAGTATAAATACCGGATAGTTTGTGTTATTATATGGTATTCTTAATTTCAATTACAGTTTAATGTAGATCTGTTTTTTATACAGATAGTAGCCGGGTATCCAGTTTAAAATTACATAAAATAATGCCCAGGCCAGAGATCCTGCATACGCTCCAAAAATAGGACTGAACACATCGTTGTACATGAATCCTTTAAAAGTGGTTGTACCCTCTGCGGCAGGGAACCAGTTGCAGAAACCTATTATTGAAGAAAGTAAAGCGGCCTGTACATACAGATACAACGGATTGATACCGAATGATTCGAAAAACAGGCTCCATTTCTTTTTACCGTTTATATCGATAATCCAGATTAATAATCCAAGGAATAATGAACCTAATCCGCAAGTAGTAAGAGCGAATGTACTGCTCCATATTTTTTTGTTGATGGGACAACCGTATTGAAGAAGCAGTCCGGAAAACAGTAAAATGGTTCCGAAAATAAACAGACGTCGTATAATAAGTTCGTTGTCTTTTTTACTGTCCAGAATCAGTTTCCCGGCATAAAATCCCAATAAAACATGGCCGATACTTCCTAATACACTCAGCAGACCTTCCGGATCAAAAGGAATTCGAGTTCCATCGGCTAATGTATCCTTATACATTCTGTCAGCACCAAAAAGTGCTTTATCTACAACTGCTATGATATTATTCTCCGAAAGCTCCATGCTGTTGGTAAAGCCAAGCAATGCCCAGTAGAATACAAGGACAGAAGCTACCAATGGTAGAATATATTTATGTTTAATGGATAGCCCTATCAACGAACCTATACCATAGGCAAGTGCCAGACGCTGCATAACGCCCAAAATACGTACATTTTCAAAATGGGTGAAACCGCGCCCGATACTTTCAAGCAAAGGTACACCGTCTGCCTGCAGCGATTTCATATACCCCATACTATGTCCGAACCAGTTTAAACCGTAACCCACCAGAAAGATAAGTAATGTACGTTTCAGAATTTTACTTACACTCTCTTTGCTAAGAGTGAAATTATATTTCCTGAGTGAAAGAAACATGGAAACACCCATGATGAACATAAAAAATGGAAATACAAGGTCCGTGGGGGTTAATCCGTCCCACGAAGCATGTTTTAAAGGTGCAAATACAAATTCCCAGCTGCCCGGGTTATTAACCATAATCATTCCTGCGATTGTTATTCCTCGCATTACATCCAAAGAAAGGAGTCTTCCTGTTTGTGCCATAGTATTTCAATGTGATTTAAAGATTTAAGCAGCTCCAAAAGTAGTGCAAAGAATATTAAATCACAAAAATATGGTTTACTTTTAGCTCAGAAAGGCTATTATACCAACTCTTTTACTTTTTAAAGAGAGAAACTGCCCAGAGTAGAACGATAGCACCGGCTGTCGAGGTTATCAAACTTCCAATAATGCTGTTATCATTTACACCGATTCCCAATATACTGAATAGCCAGCCTCCAAGTACACCTCCGATAATACCGAGTACCAGATTAACCACTAATCCGAAACCTCCTCCTCTCATAATCTTACCGGCGGCAAAACCGGCAACTATTCCGATAATGATATACCAAAGAAATCCCATAATTCTATAATTTAAATGTGATAAATAGATTTACTAATCTCTTTATTATTAACCTATAGAGCTTCGTTTTTGTTGTTATCGCTTTTTGATTCTTTGTTTTTTATCTCAAGGGCTTTAATCACAGCCTGCAGATCATCGGCACTTAGCATAGATTTTTTTCCATCCGGAGCCAACATGGGAAGTTCCTTTATTCCTTTAAAGAATAATTCCTGATGGAAGGATTGCAAGAGATTGGTAAGGTAACGCAACTGTCCGGTGTTTGGTCCGTTTTTCAGCATTTCCGATGCATAGTAATAATGGATAAATAGTCCCCTCTGCTTTTCTTCTTCAGTACGGTAGCTTTCATTATTTTTAGCTGAATACATAAATGCAATCTGAGCCAGATAATCAATTTGTTTTTTATTTCTTTGGTAGGCTTGATAGTATAGCCTGGATGATTCCTCGAAATTCCGTGCTTTCATATGTATATCTGCACGGAACAACAGTAACTGATTCACAAGAAGTTCGCTTGGTTGCATGGCTTTCTCGGCTTTGTCGAAAAAGACAAAAGCTCTTTCCCTGTCGTACGTTTTTCCCAGTGATGATCCGAGTAAAAGACAAATTTCGGCACTGGTCGTATCCATTTGATAAGCAAGCTCCAGAGGTTCGATAGATGCAAGAAACAATCCGGCGTTATATCTTGACACTCCGGTATAAGAAACGGTTGTATAGGAAGAATCTCCTTCGGCCATCAATGCGGTATAAACTGAATCTGCCGCTGCATATTGTTTATTTGTATACAGAGCCATTCCTTTACTCTGACGTAGCTGTATGTTTCCCGGATTGTAGAACAAAGCCGTATCGCATATAGCTAATGCATCTGCAGCATCCTTACCTCCCAGCCGAAGCAACGTATTTATAAGTGTATTGGCCAGACTACCATTTTCGCGGTTTAGCGAATAGGCTTTAAAATACGATAGGGTAGCGATTTCATTTTGTCTGGTACGCGTATAACAATCGCCCATGCTTCGCCAAAGGGCACTGTTATCCGGATCTTTATCAAGCAACCTGGAGTAAATTTGCATAGCATCCTTCAATTCGTCCAATTGATAATGGAGTCGGGCCAGCTGGTAGCTGGCATAAAAGTTGGTACTATCCATGGCCAGAATCTTTCCATAGCTACTCTTTGCCTCCGAAACTTTACCCAGATTTGTAGCTGTACGGGCCATGGCATACAGGAAATCCCTGTTTAATGAATCCAGCGCATAGCAAATTTTATAAGTACGAAAGGCATCTTTATATTTGAGCAGCCCTTCATAAGCTTCACCTATTGAATACATGGTTTCTGCATGTGTTGAATCGGATGAGGTCAACAGTTTGGTCTGCGACAGAACCTCTTCAAATTGTTTCCTGTTGATTAGTTCACGTAAGGAGTTTTTTTGAGCGTTGGCTGTAAATGCAATGCAACAGAGAAGCCAAATAAGTTTGTTCATGGTGGGCTGTATTACGGTTTAAAGACAAATCTACGAAACGAATAGTTATTTACATTGTAAATACAATTAAATTGTGTTAATTATTTATACAAATAAACCTTGTTGTAATATAGTATTTCTATCTGGATAACAAATGTATAGCTTAGGATAACAAACCAGCTGCTTTCATGTGTACAAGCTCCTTTTCTTTTTTTTATACCGAATACTTGTTGTATCTTCGTTTACTATAAATTATAAAGCTAACTAACTAAGTAAAATTATGAAAAACCTACCTTTAGAGTTGGAGATTCAAAACCTGGCAGATGCGAAGGCGAAATCACTTATTTACACAAGACCATTGAGAGCAACTTCTTATCAACTGATTTGGGTATCCGAAGGTGAAGCTATTTTTGATATAGATTTTAATGAAGTTACAATTAAAGCCGGTGAACTTCTTGTTATTTATATAGGTCAGGTTTACAGAATGAACACTAATGCATCTTTTAACGGCAAGAAAATACTGTTTTCGGATGCATTTTTTAAGCAAACGGAACTTGATGATAATTTTCAACAAGTTGCCGAACTGTTGAATCCGGATAGTCCGAACCAGAAAGTGAAGCTGGACATAGAAAAAGTAGAAAAGATCTTTTCTCTTGCTGAAGCAGAGTTGAAAAACGAGGCAGATAATTTTCAGACACAGATTGTATATGGATACCTACGTACCTTGCTATTTGAAGCCGAACGTATCCTCGAAGCAGGTCAGCCAGCAGTTCGTTATAGCCTAAGTGATAATCTGACCCGTCGTTTCTGTAATGCGGTTGAAAAGAATTTCCATACGTTGAAGCACACAGAGTTTTATATGCATATGTTAAATGTCTGTGAGAAGACTTTGACAAGGCAATTGAAGAACGACATCGAAATAACTCCCAAAAAATATCTGATCAAACGGGTGGTGCTGGAAGCCAAAAGAATGTTGGCAAGCAGCGATGCTTCCGTAAGAGAGGTCAGTATTGATCTGGGATTTGACGAAGTGACAAATTTCAACAAGTATTTTATACTTCATACCAGTTTTACTCCGGGGGCCTTTAGGGATAATCATCGTTTCAATTCCTGATTGTAGTGTAGTATTATTATTATCTAATTCTTATTTGACAACGGATATTTATTTTTACTTTTGCATCAATCAATAAAATAAGAATTGTAACTATGCATGATCTTTGTTGCGTTGGCCACATCACTTTGGATAAAGTTGTGACACCGAAGAATACCGTCCACATGCCTGGAGGTACCTCTTTTTATTTCTCACATGCCATAAGAAATCTCAAGGATATAAATTATACATTGGTAACAGCCATAGCCGAATCGGAAATGGCTGTTGCTAATGATTTACAGTCGAAAGGTATCGATGTAAAGGTAATGCCCAGTAAGCATTCGGTTTATTTTGAAAATATATACGGAGAAAATCAGGATAACCGTACACAACGGGTTTTAGCTAAAGCTGATCCCTTCACGGTTGATTATCTGGAGGATATAGATGCCCGTATTTATCATTTAGGTAGCTTGTTGGCAGACGACTTCTCACTGGATGTTATCCGGTTTTTATCTCAAAAAGGACTAGTTTCGGTCGACTCACAAGGTTATCTGAGGGAGGTTAGGGAGCAGAACGTGTATGCTGTGGATTGGACCGAAAAGAAGGAGGCGCTTAAATACATTCATTTTCTGAAGGCTAATGAACACGAAATGGAGGTGCTTACCGGTTACGATGATGTGGCGATGGCCGCAAAACAACTTTATGATTGGGGTGTTAAAGAGGTGTTGATCACCCTTGGTAGCATGGGGTCTGTAATTTATGATGGTACCACTTTCCATAAGATTCCGGCCTATAAACCCAAAGAGGTGGTGGATGCTACCGGATGCGGGGATACCTATATGACCGGCTATTTGTATAAACGTGCCAAAGGGGCAGGAATTGAAGAAGCCGGACGTTTTGCTGCAGCCATGTCGACGCTTAAGATTGAATGTCTGGGACCGTTTAAAGGAACTAAAGAAGATATAGAACACTGCCTTGAAACAGCAGAACAAAAAATGCCTGAACTTTAATAGTTCAGGCATTCTTTGTTTTCAATAAAAGTATATTATTTTGTAGATTCTTCAATCTTGAATGCCTTGCTGAAGCTGGTCATCAGTAAGATGCAAAGCCCCAATAATCCAACCACCATATAGGCATATTTCATGTTGAATGCCTGCGAGATAGCCCCGATAAGCAGCGGAGCAACCAACGATCCGATAAAGCTGATACTTGAAAGAATGGTAAGAGCAATGCTTACCGGTGTTTTTGATTTAGCTCCAACCAGACTGTAAATGGTAGGTACCATGCACGAAATACCCAGACCTACCAGCATAAATCCAAGCGAATTAACCACAACCGTTACGATCATCGATTCAAATAGTCCGCCAAACAGGGCCGAAACCATGAAACCGGCAAAGATAAGTGCTCCAGCTACTTGCAATACACGCTGTTTTCCCAACACACTATAAGCATAGTTGGTAAGGAATCTTCCTACCGTCATCATCACCATAAATACAAGGAATCCAATTTGGAGGGATTTCGGAACTTTCAATACCGACTCAAAATATAGTCCGCTCCAGTCGAACATGGCACTTTCTACAATTAATGCAAATAAGCCCACAATACCCAACTGAATAAGCAGTTTTTCGGGTTTTCGTATAAAGCTCATCTTATCGGCCACCGGTTCTTTAGTATCTTTTACTTCTGCTTCCACGTCATCCTGTAAATATTTCCGGCTGATCAAAACAATGCATGTAATGATCGCAGTGATGATAGTAAAATGCCAGAAAGGGGCAACTTCCCACACAATCATGATAAAACCAATCAAGGCCCCTAAACAGGCAGCAAGACTCCATCCTCCATGAAAGGAGGCCATGATTGTTCTTCCATACAGTTTCTCAATACCGATACCTTGTGTATTAAGTGAAATATCGCATAAGTTCCAGCAAACACCGAAACAGAATAAGAAGAGGCCGAGCAGATATACATTGGATACTGATCCGATGGCAAAAAGAGAAAGTGCATATCCAAGGATGCTTATCTGTACCATAATACGGCTTCCCAGATTTGTAACCAGATAGCCGGCCAAAGGAATAGCGGTAAATTTTCCCACAGGAATCAGAAACAAAATCAGTCCCCAGTAAAAGGCATAGTCGACTGCAAATAAATCCTTGATATCCGGAATACGGCTTGCCCAACTAGAGAAGCACAGCCCCTGGGCAAGATAAAAAGAAAGCACGGCATATCGTATAAGCCCCTTGGGGTATACTGCCTTAGTTGAAGTATTTTCCATGATATAATTTAAAAACGTTAAACGAAAAACATGCGAAACTACATCTTTTATTTCTTTTATTGTCAACTATCAGCCTTTAATTTCCCAAAATTACCACCGGCCATGTCCTTGTCCGCCTCTGTCGAATCTTCTTTCACGCATGCCATCTCTCATACCTTCGGGTCTCTCGCCCGGCATGTTTCCTCCTTTTCCTCCAAAAAGGTTGAATCGGTAGGTGAACGACGCAAGGAAGTAGCTTGTAAGGCTGTTGTTGATAGATTCAGTGATGGCCGTTTCTGACACAGAACGGCTTATGTTTTGTCTTTGTTGGAGGATATCGTAGATACGGAAGGCAATCATTCCGGCATTTTTCAATACTGATTTCTGTATATTGGCATTCCATATTGTCTGATTCTGACTGTATCCGGCGGAATATCCAGAACTGGTTTGATAACCTATATTACTTGAAAGAGAAATACTGAGTGGCAGAAACAAAGTAACATTGCCGTTTACACGGTAGGTAAATACATCCTGGTTGCTGCTGGTCTTGGCAGTACTTCGAACACCGTTGTACCCGATAGAGCCGTTGGTTGCCAGTTCGATTACCGGTGTAATAAACCGTATGCCCAGATTCTGATTCAATATGGAATTCTTTGTGATATTCTTGGTCGGGATTGTAGCCAACCGGTCGGATGTGTAGCCCACGTGGTTGTTAAAGCTGAATCTGGTAAATGAATTAAACCGGAATTTGGTTGAAAAAGGAAGGTTGGTCATCAGAAATGCCGATGTATTCCAAACCCCGTTCACATTGTCGTAAGTAGTCTCTCTTTTACCAGAGCCATCCTCGGCATAAATTACTTTCGAAACAATGCTGTTGTTTGTGGTGCTACCTTCCAGACTTGCCATGATTGACCGCTGCGACTTGCGTTCCATCAACTGTAGGCGAACTTCCAGCGACTGACTGAAACTGGGTTTCAGTCCGGCATTTCCATACCGGATGTTGCTGGGATTTGAATCATCTATGGTTTCGTCAAGCTGACTGAGATCGGGTTGAGAGGTATTGGTCCGGTAGTTTATACGCAGATTCTTTTCTCTGGAGAAATTATACTGAAACCTTGCAGTGGGAGCCCAGTTTGTAACCGATCGGCTTAATACCTTATTTTCCGATTCCACAAGATATGAACGCCTGCTGGTTGATTTCTGAGGTTCGATATTCACGCCAAGCTGATATTCGTATTTTTCTCTTACGGTACGGAAGCTTGCCTGGATCTGCTGACGGATATTGTCGTTTTCAAAGTTGTTGGTCAGACTGATGCTTTCATCCAATTCACCGATCAGATCCTCTTCCGATTTACGAGCATAGGTCTTTTTATCGCTTTCTCTGTTGTTAAACCTATAAGAGTATGATAACTGCAGAAACCGGTTGGTAAACACCGGCTCTACGTATGAGGCATACACCCGGTAATTATAAGACGATGTGATATTTTCAACCCTGCGGATAAGGTCTGTATTGTTCGCATCAGGATTGATGGTGTATATGGCGGTAGAGCGTGAAAACGATTCCGATTCATTTTCGCCCACCGTTCCGCTTACACTCAGGTTAAACCTTCTGCCGGGCTTGTTTTTAAAAGAATGGCTATAGTCCACGTCCATTCCTCCACTTTGTGAAGAGGATTCTGAAGACGACTTAGAATTACTTTTATTCAGGAAATCTTCCGGATTTCCTGCTTCCGTATAGGTGTTGTTGTCGCTTTGCGAAAAAGAGTTCGATTTGGAATAGCCTGCTCTGGGTTTGAAACGGAATGTATTATATTCGTCGGGTTTCCATTCCAGACGAAACTCTGTATTGAAATCGTCTGTTTCAGAAAGGTTGAATGAATTTCTGTCGGAGAACTGAGATGAATTACTCAGAAATGTTTCGGTGTAACTTTTGGATTCGGCGTCCGTATTCCGGAACGAATACTGTCCGCTTCCCTCAATCTTAAGCTTGGGACTGGTTTCTGTACCTACAGAGAAATTGAGAGATCCGGCTTCGGTATTTCCATTTCCTCCACCGTAACTACGGTTTCCACCTCGTCCGGAATTGGTATTGCCCACATTACCGATAACCGAATAGACGTTATTACCTACAAAACGGTTGAACATACCGTTTCCTTCGTATCGGTCTTTATTTCCAACACCGGCACCGAAGTTACCCAACCACCCCTTTTTCCGTTCGGGTTTAATCTGCAGATTGATAATCGTTTCCTCTTCACCATCGCTTATTCCTGTAAGCCGTTCCATCTCCGATTTACGTTCCACAACCTGAAGTTTATCAATCATGTCTGCCGTAAGATTTTTTGTAGCCATGGTTGGATCATCAGCAAAAAACTCTTTACCGTCTACTAGGATTTTCTTTACCTGTTTTCCTCCGGCGGTTATCTTTCCATCGCTTGCTACTTCAACACCCGGCAATTTTTTTAATAAATCTTCAACCACGGCATTCTCTTGTGTTTTGAAAGCCTCCGGATTATATTCTACCGTATCATTCCTGATCACCATTTCGGCAGCCTTTCCTACCACAGTTACACCATCCAGTAAAACATTGTCGGTCGACAGTTTTATAACCCCCAACGTATGTTTGTTATTTTGAGATGTTATACGGATGTTTTTTGTGTTTGCAACATATCCGATATAGGATGATTTGACTACGTAATTACCATTTTTTATCTGATTGATGCTGAAGTTTCCATTGGAAGAAGTAACGGCACCTTTTGCCATCGAACTATCAGGAAGATTTAACACAACGACTGTAGCGTGTTCTATGGGCTTGTTGAATTCATCTACAACTTGTCCGGAAATTGTACCCGATGATTGGGCAAAAGACACTGAACTGAAAGCAGACAAAAGCAAAATAAGAAATGACTTTTTCAAAATAAGTAGAATTAAAACCTGTGAATAATCAATTATCTTTAAACTAAGATAGAAACAAAACGAAAAGGTTTAATCGGAAGAAAAAACTTTTGTTAATACGATTACCTAAATTAGGTATATTGCTTTTAAACAAAAACAATAAAAAACTGTCCTAACAAATTTTTGCTACTGTATTTTTTATTAACAGAAGCAGATATTTTCTTATACGCATTGGCAATATGGGCTTCAACAGTTTTTTCTGAAATATCTAATAAAGCTGCTATTTGCTTGTGTGTAAGTTTGTCTGATAAAATCAATCGAAATACCTCTTTACATTTTGGAGGCAAAGAATTAATAGCTTCCTGAATTAGTGTTTGACATTCATCGCTAAGAAGTTGTACTTCTGGATTGGTTTCATCAGCAATATATTCTATAGAGTAAAGATCTGTGTTGTCTTCTTTATAAATGTTTCTCTTTAGGTATTGAAGTGCCTGGTTTTTGACGGAAGTATATAAATAGTTTGAAAGATCTTCAATTTCACCTAATCTTTCTTTCCTCTTCCAAATGATAAAAAATACATCAGCAACCACTTCTTCAGCCGATTGTCTGTTTTTCATAAAATAAAGAGCTACATGAAATAGCCTTTGATAATACATATCAAATAATCTTCTGAAAGCATCTTCATCTCCTTCAATAATTTTCTTCAAGAGCTCCATATGGTTTTATTCAGATAGAAATGAATAATATATTAACAAAGTCGTTTCGGAGACAAATATGCGTATAAAATATGAACAAAAAAAATAATAAAAAATGAAAGGTTGACATAGGGTTTTCTATGTATAGTGTCATCTTTATATGTAAATGACGAAAAAATGGATATAAACAAGTGTTTTGATAAAATACATTTTAAATCAGTAGAGACAGATTCGGAAGCTCTTTTCATGAAAGTACAACAACGTATTTTGCAGGATAATATATCGTACATAAAAACAGGAGTTTCGCGTTTTTGGAAATATTGGGCAGTTGCAGCGTCTGTTGCATTATTTGCTTCGTTTGCTATGTATTTTATATCAGAAAAGAAGGATGAAACAATTCCTATTCTGGAGGTAATGGCTATTTCTGGCAGTAAAACTAAAGTTATACTTCCAGATAGTACAATAGTTTGGCTAAATAGTAATTCAACTATTAGATATCCGCAGAAGTTTATTTCTATGACAAGGGAGGTTGATATTGTTGGAGAAGTATTATTTGATGTGAAACGAGATGTTCATAAACCGTTTATTGTTAAATCTAACGGTTTAAAAATACAAGTTCTGGGTACAAAGTTTAATGTGTTTTCCGATTATTGCTCCGGTGTAATTGAAACAACTTTACTTAGTGGGTCCGTTTCTATCTATAAAGAAAATAATGATTCGTCCAAATCGGACTTAATTCTGAAACCTGATCAGCAAGCAATATATCGTAAATCGGATAATCATATAGAAGTCAAAAATGTGCACGCTGATTCATATCAATCGTGGGTTAGTGGAATATTTATATTTGAAGAAAATACTGTTGAAGAAATTATGTGTTCCCTTGAACGAGCATTTAATGTTAAGATTCATCTTGAAAATGACAAATTGAAACAGGTACGGCTTACCGCTCAATTTAAAGAAAGAGAAACATTAGATGAAATATTATCGATTCTTCAGATATCCGCACACTATTCTTACACAAAAAAGAAAGGAGAAATTTATATAAAATAATATTGTTCAACCTTAAATCTCATTAAACAATGAATTCGTCTTAATAAAAAAGAATTGGGAATGCTACCAACATTCCCAATCAGAACTAATGCAAAAGTCATTTAATTTAACGGTAGCTACCAACTACCAAAGTAAACAACCTATTAGAAATACAAAAATATGAAAAATCATTGGACCAACGCACTTTATTGTAATCAAAAGTGCTTGGTGGAGAAACTATTATCTCCTCAATCAATAAAAAGAATATTAATACGCATGCGAATAATATTAGTACTTCTGCTTTTGTGTACAGGAAGTATATTTGGTACTTCGGAAGGACAAAACTTAGCCACGGTTAGTCTTTCAATTCAGAATGGCACAATACAAAATGCATTGCAGCAGATAGAAAAGCAATCTGGATACTCATTTGTATACAATGTAAACGAATTAGATGTAAACAAATCTGTAAATATAAACCTAAGTAATAAATCTCTTGCTTCTGTTTTAGAAGTTTTATTTACAGACCAATCTATTGGATATAAAATAGCAGGAAAACACATCGCACTTTATCTGTTAGATGAAAATGAAATAAACCAACAAAGTAGAAAAAGGATTACCGGTGTTGTTAAGGATGATAATGGAGATCCGATTATCGGTGCTAATGTTGTTGAAAAAGGAACAACCAATGGAACTATTACTGATTTGGATGGAAACTTTGCTCTTCAGGTTCAAGCGAAATCAACGCTTGTATTTTCTTATATTGGTTTTCAGGATAAGGAGATTGTAGTTGGAGATAATACTACATACCAGGTTCAACTAACAGAAGATACAAAAGCTCTGGAAGAAATTGTCGTTGTTGGTTATGGAACCCAGAAAAAAGCAAACCTTACGGGTTCAGTAGCTTCTGTTTCAACTGAAGAGATGGGAAAAAGACAGGTAGGGCAGACTTCTCTCGCCCTTCAAGGTCTTGTTCCGGGTGTGTCAATAACTCAAAGAAGTGGTCAGCCCGGAGCCGACGGTGGAACAATCAGTATCCGGGGTAAAACAACACTCGGAAATAATGATGCCCTGATACTGGTCGATGGAGTTGAAATGGGAATTAATAATATTGATGCTTCTCTTATTGAATCTGTATCTGTATTGAAAGATGCAGCATCTTCAGCAATATACGGATCTCGTGCTGCAAACGGTGTAATACTGATAACTACTAAACGTGCTGAGGCAGATAAATTTTCAGTATCTTATAGTGGTTATGCCGGTTTCCAGAGTGCCATAGATCTACCAGATATGGTTGGGGCATTGGATCATATGAAGATGACTAATCAAGCGTATACAAATATAGGTAAATCACCACTTTATTCGGATGCCTACTTACAGGAGTATGCAGAAAATATGAGTATTAATCCCGATAGATACCCTGATACGGACTGGATAAATGAGACTTTAACAAACAACGGTTTGATTCAAAATCATTTTGTAACTTTAAGCGGAGGATCAAAACGAATAAGAACTTCTGCCAATATAGGTTATTTGGATCAAAACGGAATAATTGAAAATTCTAATTTTAAGCGTTATACTTTTCGTATGAATACTGACATGGACATATCCAAACAGTTTTCTGCCCGAATAGATGCGCATGTAGCGATGACGAAAAGAACAGCTCCTTCCAGAGGAGATGCTTTTCACTGGATGAGCAGAATTCCGGCAATTCAAGCCGGCCGGTTGTCGACAGGTCAGTGGGGAGAAGGTTGGAACGGAGACAACCCGATTGCTTTCACTAATGATGGCGGATTACAAAAAGTTAATAGTCCATCCGCAGTCCTTAATTTTTCATTAGATTATAAACCAACAGATTGGCTTACAATTCATGGGAATTATTCTCCTAATTACTATGAAACCCATAATACATCTTTTAGTAAAATGGTGCAAACATATAAATATGATGGTACACCATACTATAGGGCTCCTCAAAAAAGTTCATTAACTGATGAAACTAACAGATCGTTAAGAAATCTGCTTACAGCTTCGGTGACTTTCGATAAAACCTATGGTAATCATGGCTTAAAGGTAATGTTGGGTTATCAACAGGACGATTTTAGAAATGACGGACATAGCGGATATAGAGAAAACTTTGCATTTCCAGATTACCCAGTATTAAGCGCAGGAGGAGAAGATAATCAGAAAGCGTATGGATGGGCTTCGGAATGGGCATTGCAGTCATTGTTCGGACGCATAAACTACGACTATAAAGAAAGGTATCTTTTTGAAGCCAATATGCGATACGACGGATCTTCTAAATTTGCAGATGGTCAAAAGTGGGGTATTTTCCCTTCGTTCTCAGCCGGATGGAGAATTTCTGAAGAGGCTTTTTGGGAACCACTAAAGAATGTTGTCGATAATTTCAAAATCCGAGGATCATGGGGGCAGTTAGGTAACCAAAATATCGGAGATAATTATCCATTTTCTTCCGATGTTGATCTTAATCTTAAATATGTTTTTAACAAAAGTGTTACTTCTGGGGCAGGAATAACCAGTCTGGCCAACTCTCTTATAACCTGGGAAACAACAACTGTTACAGACCTTGGACTGGATCTGACTTTGTTAGGAAAGTTGAACTTTACAGCCGATTATTTTTATAAAGTAACGGACGATATACTCTTAAAGTTAAATGTTCCTCTTACCATCGGGATGAGTGCGCCACAACAAAATGCTGGTAAGGTAGAAAACCGCGGATGGGATCTTGGCATTAATTATGCTAATAGTATCGGTGATTTTAACTATAAATTAGCTTTTAATTTATCCGATGTTAAAAATAAAATTCTTGATTTGAAGGGTATTAATGAGACCGGGCTCACTGTAAGTCGCGAAGGTGAGGAGATGTTTTCTCTTTTCGGACTGGAAGCTGAGGGGTATATTGTTCCTGAAGATTACGATGCAAACGGGAAATATCTGTATGCCACACAGTACGGAAACTTTGGTCCTGGAGATATAAAGTACAAAGATCAACTAACGATAGACACAGATGGAGATGGAATAGCAGATAAAGCTGATGGTGTTATCAATACATCAGACCGTGTAATTATTGGAGGAACTATTCCCAGATACACATTTGGCCTGTCTATGTACGGTGATTATAAGGGGGTTGATCTAAGTCTTCTATTCCAAGGTGTAGGTAAAGCTAACGGGTATCTATACGGACAAGGAATTCAGACTTTTGTAGAAGGAGGTTCAGTTCAGGAACAGCATAAAGACAACTGGAGAGAAGACAATCGGAATGCAAAATTCCCAAGATTGGCTTTTAATGAAACCAACAACATGCAGAATTCTTCTTTTTGGATGAAAAATGCTGCTTATGTACGTTTGAAGAATATACAATTGGGTTACACAGTTCCCCAAAAGCTAGCCAATAAGGCTTTTATATCTCATTTGCGCTTTTATATCAGTGCAGATAACCTTCTTACTCTGGATAATTTCTGGAATGGTTTTGATGTTGAGGCTCCGGTTGGTAATGGTGGATATTATCCACAAATGAAAACTATAAGTTTTGGATTAGACGTTAGATTTTAAATGTTCATCTGATAAAATTGAATACAATGAAAAGATTACTTATATATCTTACTGCAATCATGTTAGGTTTATCTTCATGTGAAGGTTACCTTGATAAATTGCCGCTAAATACTCCTTCGGATCAAACGTTTCTAGCAACAGAAACTGAAATGCAGATGGCTCTTGCCGGATGCTATTCTGCACTATGGCTTAACCATGAATCTATGACCTTCTTTTTGGCTCTGGATGAGGCTTCGGATATCGGGTATGATAGAAACACCAATGCATTACAGTCATTAGGACAAGGTTCTGCCGATGCTACTAACGGGATTGCGTTGAGTTACTGGACCGGTTTTTATAGTGGTATTGCAAAATGTAACTATTTACTGCAAAATATGAATCGGGGAGAAGCCAATGTAGATCCAGCTACATTTGCCCAGATTAAGGCCGAGGCACGCTTTTTAAGAGCATTGTTTTATTCATACCTCATCGAATTGTATGGAGATGTTCCATTAATAACACAAGTACAGTCGCTCGCAGATTCAAATCAGCCCCGTACATCCAAATCTCAGGTTGCAGACTTTATCATTAAAGAACTGACGGAGGCGGCAGCTGTTCTTCCTGCTACCAATAATCCAACATCGGGAAGGGCATCAAAGGGTGCTGCTTTGGCCATTAAGGCAAGAACAGCCCTATATAATGAGCGTTGGACAGATGCCATTTCAGCCTCATCGGAGGTAATGGCTATGGAGGGTTCATTATATAAGCTGGAGGATAATTATGCCACGTTGTTCCGTAATGAAGGTCAGAACTCCAAAGAGGTTATATTCTCTGTTCAGTATCTAGTTGGTACAAATGTTCATGCTTTATACCGATTGTTCGGATCCCGTAATGCTTTGGCACATACAAACAAGAAACCAGCCTATCAATTGGCCGATTCTTGGGAGTGTACAGATGGACTGCCAATTGATAAATCACCTCTTTTTAATCCGAAAGATCCATATAAAAACAGAGATCCCCGACTAGGATATACATTGGCTGTTCCCGGATCGGTCTTTTTAGGATATCAGTTTGAAACACATGGCGACAGTTTAAAGTGTTGGAATTATCTTACCAACACACGTGTTAACAATTTGGAAGCAACACATGCATATGCAACTTTTACAGGGTTATGTTGGCGGAAATATGCAAATGTAGAAGATCGCCTTGCAATAAATGATTGCGAGATGAATACGATTCTTATAAGATATGCAGAGGTATTGCTTACTTATGCGGAAGCTAAAATTAAGGCCGGACAGATCGATGCATCTGTTCTGGAAGCGATTAACAAGGTTCGTAACCGCCCATCTGTAAAGATGCCGCCTGTAACGACTACAGATCCAACACAACTGTTCTATGCTGTATGTAAAGAGCGAAAATATGAATTGTCCGGAGAGGGACTTCGGTTGTTTGATATACGCAGATGGAAAATCGCTGAAGTGGTTATGAATCAACCTTTATTAGGAAGAATGAAAAAGTCATATCCGGACAGAGCCCCTCGAATCGATGCTTATGGTAATGCTTTTTATGAAAATATTCCAGTAGCAAATCAAGGAGAATCAGCCGATTTTAAAATGCGTGTGGTTGATAAAAGAACATTTAATCCGGCAAGAGATTATGTTTGGCCTATTCCATATATAGAGAGACAGACAAATCCTTCGTTAACGCAGAATCCGAATTACGAATAATGTTTATAAATAAGGGAAGAGTCGGAATCTCTTCCCTTATTTGCTAATTAATATTGACAATCTATGAAAAAATATATATTATTAATTCTGTCATTTCTTATTGTAATCCAAATTAACGGACAAGAAATACAAAACCCAAGAGAGGTAGATATTTGTGTATATGGAGGAACTGCTTCGGGTGTAATCGCTGCATATTCTGCCAAAAAGATGGGTAAATCGGTTGTTTTGATTGAACCCGGGAAATATTTGGGTGGGATGACTACGGGTGGACTAGGCTCTACAGATATTGGCAATAAATATGCAGTAACTGGGTTATCCCGACTTTTCTACCGTCGTATAGGAACTCATTATAATAAGTTTGAACAATGGACTTTTCCTCCCAGTGTAGCTATGCAGGAGATAACAAGGTTTGTAAATGATGCCAATCTGGATGTTCTTTACCTAAAGCGTATTGTAAATGCAAAAGTTGAGGAAAGAAGGATCCAGTCAATTACGTTGGAAGATTCTAAAGATCCTAAAGGTAAACCATTAATGCAAATACGTGCAAAACAGTTTATTGATTGTACGTATGAAGGAGATCTCATGGCAAAAGCCAATGTATCTTATTTTGTTGGAAGAGAATCGAATGAAGAATTTGATGAAACATTAAATGGAGTACAAATGTCTTATTGGCATCAATTTCCTGATGGTGTGGATCCTTATGTAAATGAAGGAGATCCCGGTAGCGGATACTGTTGGGGGATAAGCAACAACCTGTTAAAAGAAACCGGAAGTGGAGATAAATTGATACAAGCTTATAATTTTAGATTATGTCTCACTAATAACAAAGAGAATCAACGACCTTTCGAAAAACCGGATAATTACGATCCTGCCAAGTATGAACTGTTGGCAAGGGCTGTTAAAAAGATGGATTTACATATTGATAATTATTTGTTGATTAACTGGGGTACTATGCCAGAAAACAAATATGATGTAAATAATCGTGGACCATTATCGACCGACATGATCGGAATGAATTACGAATATCCGGAGGGTGATTATACTGTACGAGAAAAAATTTGGAAGGAACATGTAGATTATACGAAAGGTTTGCTTTATTTCCTTACACATGATCCTAAAATACCTGAGAAATTGAAGCAACAGGTGCAAGAGTTTGGATGGGCTAAAGACGAATTTGTTGATAATGATAATTTCCCTACACAACTGTATGTACGCGAAGCCAGACGTTTAAACGGAGAATATGTTATGACGCAGAGTAACTGTCAGGGAGAAGAAACGGTTGGAGATGGTATTGGTATGGCTGCATATGGTATGGACTCACATAATTGCCAGCGCATTGTTGTAAATGGTATGGTTAAAAATGAAGGAGACGTACAGTATCATGGGTTTTCGCCCTATCCTATTTCATACAAAAGCATAACACCCAAGAAAACAGAGTGTGTCAATTTACTGGTTCCTGTTTGTGTATCTTCAACACATATAGCATTCGGATCAATCCGTATGGAGCCAGTCTTCATGGTTTTGGGGCAGTCGGCTGCAGTTGCCGCAGCAATGGCCATAGATCAACAATCTGCTGTACAAGATGTAAATGTTACCAAGCTACGTAAAATATTAAAAGATAATCCTTATCTTGATGGAACTTTACCCGAATTACTGATTGATGAGAATGATATCGATAAAATTAGTAAGAGTGGAAGTTGGCGTAAAAGTTATGGTGCTCATTATAAAAACAGCTACTTGTATTCTGAAAATCTTAAAAGCGCAGATTCTTTTACCTTCAAGCCAATAATAAAAGAGAAAGGAAGTTATGAAGTCATGATGTACTGTACTTCGCTTGGTGATGATTTACTGGCTGATGAAATGGGGATTGATATTGTTCACGCAAACGGAAACAGCACAGTCTTTGTCAAACCAAAGACAACAAAAGGAGCGTGGGCTAGTCTGGGTACATATTCATTCGAAAAAGGATCCGGATCATCGGTGGTAATAAACGGAAAAAAGACAAACGGACCGTTATTTGCCGATGCTATATTACTAATACCTAAGAAATAATACGAATTGAAATGATAACACGAAGAGATTTTATTAAGGTAGCGGCAGCTGGCGGGGCTTTGGCTACGTTGGGAGATATGCCGGAAGCAAAAGCAGCAGTGAAGACTATTGTGCCCGATCCGGCTTATTGTTATGAATCAGAAAAGAAAATACCTGTTATAGCCGAGGTCGATCTGGTTGTGGTTGGTGGAAGCTCGGCAGCAGTGGCTGCGGCGACTGCTGCAGCCAAAGCGGGAAGAAAGGTTTTCCTTTTTACCCCGCTTTCGTATCTGGGTGACGATATTTGCGGTTCGTTTCAATACCATCTTAAGAAGGACGAAAAACCGGTGACGGCTCTTTCTCAAAAAATCTTTGTGCAAAAGAAGGAGCCAACGCCGTTGCATGTTAAGCAAATCCTCGAAAACGAACTGATAGACAATGATGTTGTTTTTCTATATAATTGCTTCTTAACCAATGTGCTTCAGGATAACAACCATGCAGCAGCCGGTGTGGTCTTTGCCAATCGATCCGGACGGCAGGCGGTTGCCTGCAAAGGAGTGATCGATGCAACTTTAACGGCTGTAGCTGTACGTATGTTCGGACTGCAATTCTCTCCGTTTGTTACGGGCAAACAACGTTTTGAATTTACTGTTGTGGGTAACTCGATCAAAAAAGCTCCCGAACTTCTGTCGGCCGAACTTTTACCATATAAGATGAAAGCCAAGGGGAAGGAGTTCCCGGTTGTAAACTATGCGTTTGAACATGAACTGAAAAGTGACACTTATGCATCGCTTATGGAGGTTGAGCAGAAGATCCGGGATATCACCTGGGACGCAGATCAGGGAGATAGTTCCGATCTGCTGTGGTATGTGCCGCAACAGAAAATTATTGGTCAGCAATCCTATACTAATACATTTACATCTGTACGGGATATTCCGCTGCAAGCCTTTACCCCTCAAAACAAGAAAAATATCTGGATTCTGGGACCTTCGCTGGATGCCGATCGTAAGATTGCCGAGGTACTGATGCGACCGGTTAACGCATTGCTGCTGGGAGATATTATGGGTGAATTGGTTGCGGCCCGGTTAGCAGATACTTCAATGCCATCAGAACTGCACACGGTACAAAGTAATGCCATGGCATCGGATTATGGTCTGGTGGGCGAATTGCTTAATCCGCTTCGGCCTTCGATGCGTTTTGGATTTGCCCAATCGGAAAGGGGAGCATTGCCTGTATTGGGTACTTACGACGTTGTTATCTTAGGCGGAGGAACTGTGGGTGCTCCTGCCGGTATAGCTGCGTCCCGTCAGGGTGCCAGAACATTGGTTATTGAACAACTGCACGGATTAGGAGGTATGGGAACGCTCGGATTGATAGGCCGCTATTGGGATGGATACCGGGATGGGTTCTCTTCCGAAATAGATTTGGGGGTAAAGAATATGGCGCCAGAGGATCATCCCCGTCAGCAAAAGAACTGGAAAAACGATTACAACTCCGATTGGAAGCAGGAGTGGTATCGCCGGGAAATACGCCGTGCCGGAGGCGAAATCTGGTTCGGCGCCATTGGATGTGGCGCAGTGATAAAGAATAATGTGATTACCGGAGTGGTGGTAGCTACCCCTTTGGGCAGAGGTGTTATCTTGTGCCGTACGGTTATCGACAGTACAGGTAGTGCTGATATTGCCATTGCTGCAGGGGCTCCATTCGAATATACCGGAAAAAGAAGTATTGCCGTACAGGGTGCGGGATTGTCTCATATCTCTCCGACCGACTATTACAATAACAACGACTGGGCTTTTATCGATGATTCGGATATGCTTGACGTAACTCGTATGTTTGTACAGGCCAAGGTTAAGAACGAGGGAGCATACGATATTGTAAAACTTCCTCAAACCAGAGAGCGCCGACGTGTTATTGGCGACCATATCGTATCTGTTTACGATGTGCTTAATCATCGTCGTTATCCGGATACCATTTCATATCATAAAAGCTCCTTCGATACCCATGGGATGATTGTTGACCCCTTTTTTATTTTAAGTCCGCCTTTGGCCCGTCATACCATTTACGAAGCAGATGTTCCGTTGCGTAGTCTGCTTCCGTCAGGGTTGGACGGCATTCTTACTACCGGATTAGGTGCCAGCGCACATCGGGATGCCATGCCAGTGATCCGTATGCAATCGTGCCTGCAGAATCAGGGGTATGCCGTAGGTTATCTGGCCGCATTGGCCGCAAAAGAGAATAAGACGGTCCGGAAAGTCGACTTCAAGAAAGTGCAACGTCATCTGGTCGGTATAGGTAATTTACCCCAAAGGGTATTAACCGACAAGGAGTTCAAAGGTTTTTCCAATAAGGAGATGGAGCTTGCAGCACAAAGTATTCCCGATGATTTTAAAGGATTGGAAAAGCTGCTTACCGACACCAAACGATGTATCCCATTGGTAAACAAACAGCTTTCACTATGCTCCGATGCCGAGGCTAAGGTGAAATATGCAAGCATACTTTGTATCTTAGGCGAAAGCAGTCATGTTACTTTGTTGGAAGATAAAATCAAGTCTTACCCGCAATGGGATAAAGGATGGCATTATACGGGTATGGGGCAGTTTGGTATGAGTATGAGCACGCTCGATGCCCTTATCATCGCCTTGGGAAAAGCGAAACAGACCTCATCACTTCCTGTTATTCTGGAAAAGGCCCGATTGCTGGAGCCGGATGACTATTTCTCTCACTTTAGGGCTATTGCTTTGGCTACTGAATCGATCCGCTCCGGAGAGGCAGTCGCTGTATTGGCCGAATTGCTTTCCAAACCGGGTATCAGGTACCATCACATAGCCAACTTAAAAGATGCCCGGAACCGGGTAGTTCCGGGATCGGACGATGTAAGTACCCGTAACAGGGCGCTCAAGGAGCTGCATCTTGCCCGGGCATTGTATGGTTGTGGCGATCAAGATGGAATGGGAGAGAAGATACTGAAAAAATATGCCGAAGGTTTACAGGGACATTATGCCCGCTATGCGAATGAGATTTTAAACAGTTAATTTAATCCGGATTGATATGAAACAGATAGTATATTTCTTACTAATTTTTTTATTCAGTTTTAATCTGTCGGCACAAAACAAATACGACCTGGTTATTGTGGGTGGTAATCCGGGAGGAATTACGGCAGCTATCGCCGCAGCCAGAATGGGCAAAAGTTCTGTTATTCTGGAAAGGACCGCCTATATAGGAGGACTTCCGGCCAATGGGCTGGGCGCGACAGATATTGCGACGCGAATGGCTACAACCGGATTATTCCTTGAATTTGTAAACCGGATTAAAGATCATTATGTACAAACCTATGGAAAAGATTCGCAACAAGTAAAGGATTGCAGTGACGGATATCACTTTGAACCATCTGTAGCGACTAAGGTCTTTAATGAGATGTTGGACGAATACAAAAGTAAGATAACGGTTCTTACGATGCGTCAGTTTGATTCTGATCCGGTAAATCTGGATATGTACAATGACCGGATTCAATGTATCAGAGTATTGAACAGGTTGACCAACGTTGTTGAGGAGTATAGTGCTTCTGTATTTCTGGATGCCACCTACGAAGGCGATTTAGGGGCTGCTGCCAACGTTCCGTTTCGGATTGGCAGAGAAGGAAAAGATGAGTTTAATGAACCTGGTACAGGTAAGATCTATAAATTCTGGGGTGGTCCCGAAGCACAGGGTACTACTTTTCAGCCTGATAATGCCGTGCAGGCTTATAATTACCGGTTATGTCTGACCAATAATGCGTCCAATAAAACTACCGTACAGAAGCCGGCAAACTATAACAGAAGCGAATATGTATCACTTATTGAGGATGTGTTTACGGGACGAAATACGCAGGTAGACATGATGCAGGTAACATCGGAAATGATGGATAAAAACCGGATGTTAATCCTCAAGGGGCAACCAACCCAATTACCGGGGGATGTGTGGGGTATCCATAAAATAACAAACATGGTATCGGTCCCAAATAGTAAAACGGATGCGAATAATCAACACCGGGCCTTTATTTCTACAGATCTTCCGGAAGAGAACTGGCCATGGCCTACAGCAAGCTGGGAATGGAGAGACCGTTATGCACAGCGTTTGAAGGAATATACCCTTGGTCTGATTTGGTTTGCACAGAATGATGCGGAGCTGCCTTCTCATTTTAGAAAGGAGGCTTTAAAATGGGGATTAGCTAAAGACGAATATGCTGATAACGGAAATTTTCCAAGACAGGTATATGTGCGTGAAGGCAGACGGTTTGAAGGTCTTCATTTTTTTACAGCGAAGGATGCTGTTCCGGTTAGTGCCGGAAGTCGTCCTCCCGTCTATGCCAATAGCATAACAGCAAGTCATTACGCGTTGGATTCCCACGCCGTACTGAAAAGAGAGAAGGGGAGAATTCATTTGGATGGTTTTTTAAGTTATCCAACGGCGGTTTATACGGTATCCTATGGTGTTATAGTTCCCAAAAGTGTTGATAACCTTCTGTTGCCTGTACCTGTTTCCGGGTCTCATATCGGTTTTTCTACGCTTCGCATGGAGCCTTGTTGGATGGCAATGGGGCAGGCTGCAGGTATTGCCGCCTCTGTGGCAATAGATAAGGATGTTAAAGTAAGAAATGTAGACATCAATCTGCTTCAAACAGAGTTACTCCTGCAGCATGCAACGTTGATTTATTACAAGGACGTGTTGCCGGACAATCCTCACTTTGTATTGGTTCAGGCTATGGGATTACGCGGTTATTTACCCGATTGGGAAGCCCGCCTGAATGATCCTGTGGATGCCGAAACCATCAAGCAATGGAGTTTACTGGCAGGACGGAAATTATCTGTCGGTGCAGGGGAAACAACCAGAGTTAAACTTTTAACCGAAATATTTGAAATGTTGAAGCATTAACTTCCATACGGTATGATTTTCTCGAATTTGATCTGTCATCCCTCATTTTTTAGGGTTAAATTGTTGTATGACAGGGTGATATTTAATGACAGATGGGGGTGATAGATGCAATTTGAGTCGAGTAGG
Organism: Macellibacteroides sp.; assembly: GCF_050251695.1. Taxonomy (NCBI): domain Bacteria; kingdom Pseudomonadati; phylum Bacteroidota; class Bacteroidia; order Bacteroidales; family Porphyromonadaceae; genus Macellibacteroides; species Macellibacteroides sp. The sequence goes on along the minus strand of NZ_JBFWMI010000008.1, from coordinate 116 downwards.
CCTGAGCATTTCAGCTCAAGCCTCTCCCAGAACCGTGCGTGACAGTCTCCCGTCACACGGCTCTTCTTATTCAGTCTGATAAGATTACCATTTACTGTTAGCTGTTGGAGTCACTC
>NZ_JBFWMI010000007.1:24457-60933 GCF_050251695.1 Macellibacteroides sp. | reverse complement strand
ATATAGGTAAAAGGCTGATCAAGTGGTCGAAAAAGAGGGAGTACTATAATCAATAGAAAAAAATCTTTTGGTAATTCCATTTCTTTTGAGTAGTTCTCAAACAAGAGAGCATCATTATTAAAATTACTTTTATACATAGAGGTACATTCAATAAAAAGCAAATTAAGTAAAACAATTAGTATCATACTTTTTTTAATTACCATGGTTTTATATTTAATAGATAGAATCCTAATTTCTTATAATCATACGATGCATTATTATACTGTTTATAAGTAACTGATCGTTTTGAGTAACCGACTTCATTAAATCCCCATAACTTTGCTTGTTGAGCCTCCCATTTATAAATGGAGGCATGCTGTTTTTTAGAATTCATTAATCCGGTCTTGAAATAACCTGCGTGAAGATATTCATGCCCCATTGTAAAATAGAGCTGTTCTCTAGAGGCAAATGCAGCTTTATATAAATACACGTTTGAACCTTTTCCTTTTCCTAAACATTGTGAGGCACCTCGAACAGATTGACCTTTAGTATTTTAAACTAATTCGATGATGTGATGTACCTTAATTTGTTTGTTTCAGTATTGAAAAGGAATTTTAACACTCCTGCCTTATACAACTGCCAATCAGCGCTTTTCCTTGGCTTATAATTTACATCTGCTAAAAAAGAAATCTCGATTTCATTTCCATTTTGAAGTATTCTAATATATTTTATAGGATATTCAAAGCTCTCACACGACTGACAGGGTAAAGAAATTAAAAGTTCTCCTATGTTTACGATTTTCCCATCTATAACATAGTAGGCATAAATTAAAGGATAATATTCATACTCTGTTTCCCATAAAACAATGTAAGAATCATCATTTTGTGATTTAAAACAATGTATCATCGATTTATATGAACTAAAATCTACTGTATCTATCAGTTTTGCATTTCCCAATTCCGTATTTGAGTAATACATAAAGAGTTGATAAAGATTACTATCGGCACTAAAATAAAACCAATCATTTACATTAATGCGAACCGGATTTTGCAGCTTAATTTGAAAAGAATTTTGTAGCTTAAATTCCGAACTAGAATGCTCACAGGAAATAAAGGTAAGCATAAGCAATATAAAATAAAATCTAATCATATTATCATCTATTTTTCTCTTTACAAAACAACAATCGGTAAAACTCGGTAACACATTCTTTATATGTATCAATAGGTTTTATTGCATAACTATAGTGTATTGTAGTAGATACGAGTGCAATACTTAACAAAATTCATTTCATTCCTTTTTCATATAAATGCATAATTATAAAGAAACCAAAGAGTTACCAGTAAAAAGATAATGTATTTTTTCATAACTAAAACAACATCTCCGTTATTTATCTTGTTTAACCGTTCATTGCTGTCCCATTAAAATCTAAAATAGTTCTTTGAAATATTTGAAATTTAGTTAGTTATAGAGGTTTTTCGAGCGCGACGATTTCAATTGATAACTTTGCAGCCCATAATAAAGGCTGCAATGAATAAAGAGAAATATGTGTTTGCCCAGTTGATCTCATTTCTGAATGAAGATAAATTTCGAAGCTTAGTCAACAAGTATCAAGGCAATCGCTACATAAAACATTTCACTTGTTAGAATCAACTGCTTCAAGATGTTATATCCTTAACAAATGCAACACACATTTCTGTTTTTCAATTAGTTTCCATTGTATAACATGACATGCAACTCAATAGAAGTACATATGAAGTCCTTCAAATTTTAAGCATATAACTAACGGAAAAAACATGTTTGACGGCCTTTTTTAACAAAACTATATTTCAAAATGACAAAGAACGATTCGGACTAAACGGATCAAGTTTATTTGATTTTTAATAACGTCCCAATTTTAATGGGACACTAGTGTTAACCGTTCATTTATAAATAAGTAAAAAGCTTTTATAATCTCCAAGCAACAATTTACTAACTAGCTTTTTATTGTTTATTAGAAGATAAAATGAGCATCTTAAATTTATGTCTTTTAGTTCCAGTTCGTTAGTATTTCTACACCACTTTCCTTCGGAAAGAACAATATCTTTGAATTCCAATTTATATTTGTTGTTTTGTTGTATGGAGAGCTTATAACCTTGCCCATCCTCATATACACCCAGATACAAAGGAATAAGTTTATTATGAGATATGTTATAGCTTTTATGTTCCTTTTGTACCAGTAGCGGATTTACATCGGAACGATATGCCCCATAATCCTCCATATAAACGTAATCGTTACGAATAAACCGCTTGTTTACTAAAAAGCTAAAAGCTTGTTTTGCGATAAGGGCTTTATTGTCTACAACCAAGCGAATTTTAAAGTTATGAATTTCATCGACAAGCATTACTTCTTTATTAACTAATGAAAATTTACCATACGATAAAACTACAGCGAAAACAATATCATTTGAAAGAAACTCAGAAAGCTCAATATAGTAATTGCCATTATTATACAAATAAAGGTTACAATCAATACCTCTTGCAACTCTACCGATAGAATAAAAACCTGATATTTCATTTTGAGCAAAACCAATGGTAGACACCATTATGCCAATAATCAGGATTATACTTTTCATATACTTGTTTAAAGTTTAAAACTCAATTCATCCATCTGTCTCTTTGCAAATTTATATTTTTCTCATGGATGTGGCAATAGTTATAATAAATACTTAATGAAGAAATAGGTATTAGGGGTTTTACTGACTTTCTATTATATAATTAGCTCCGTTAATGGGATAGATTAATTGTTTTCATTCCTGTATTTACTCGTCTTCCATATGTGTGATCATTGTCACTCAACTGAGGGACATTAGTCACACAGATGGAGGACAATGATCACTCAGATGAGAGACGAAGAATATACTTTGAGTTAACGACTAATCATCGATATGAAAAGCGTTAATTGCTTAAGAGAAAAAACCTGATCTGCCTTTATAATGGTTAAAGCTCTCGCATGAAATTACAAGATGATATCGCGAAGACGCTTACCTCTTGGAGGCGGTTGGGGATGACAGATGACAGATGATATGGATCCGTCACAACCATCTATCATTGGGCAAACTCCTCTTCGGCAGAGGGTTTAGAGACAAAAAATGAGAGATGACAGATGTTTTTCGAAATTATTCGAACTAAAAAAAAGGATGCCATATGACATCCTTTTCTTTTATTATTAATCCAGCTTCAGTACGGCCAGGAATGCTTTTTGCGGAACTTCCACCGTTCCGATCTGCTTCATTCGCTTCTTACCCTCTTTCTGCTTTTCCAACAGTTTACGTTTACGTGAGATATCACCTCCGTAACACTTAGCGGTTACGTCTTTACGTACAGCCTTGATGGTTTCGCGGGCAATAATCTTTGCTCCCACCGCTGCCTGAATGGCAATATCGAACTGCTGTCTGGGAATAAGCTCTTTCAGCTTCTCGCACATTCTGCGACCAAAGGTAACGCTGTTGTCCACGTGTGTAAGCGTTGATAAGGCATCCACCGGTTCACCATTCAACAGAATATCCAGCTTGGCAAGCTTAGACTCTCTGAAATCGTGGATATGGTAATCGAAAGAGGCATATCCTTTCGAGATACTTTTCAGTTTATCGTAGAAGTCGATCACAATCTCGCCCAATGGCAGGTCGTAATGGATTTCGATACGGTCGCCCGAGATGTATTCCTGTCTCAGCAAGATACCTCGTTTACCCAGACAAAGTGTCATAATCGGACCGATGTAAGCCGTATTGGTAATTACAGAAGCCCGGATATAGGGCTCTTCAATATGATCTATCTGTGTAGGATCGGGCAATCCGCCGGGGTTATGCACCTCGGTACAAACACCTTTTTTATCGAACACCTTGTACGATACGTTGGGAACCGTGGTGATTACGTCCATATTAAACTCGCGGTCCAGTCGCTCCTGTATTATTTCCATGTGTAGAAGTCCCAGGAAGCCGCAACGGAAACCGAATCCCAATGCTGCCGAACTTTCCGGCTGGAAGGTTAAGGAGGCATCGTTTAGCTGAAGCTTTTCCAACGAAGCACGCAGGTTTTCAAAATCTTCGCTGTCGATAGGATAAACACCGGCAAATACCATTGGTTTAACCTCTTCGAAACCGGCAATTCCTTCTTTGGCCGGACGTTTAACATGAGTGATGGTATCTCCTACCTTCACCTCTTTGGATGTTTTAATGCCCGATATAATGTAGCCCACATCGCCCGTTCTGATTTCGTCGCGGGGTGATGGCGTTAACTTCAATACACCGATCTCGTCTGCATTATACTCCTTTTCGGTAGCAATAAACTTAACAAGATCGCCTTTACGTATCACACCGTTTACAACCTTGAAATAGGCAATGATACCACGGAATGAATTAAATACAGAGTCGAAGATAAGACACTGCAACGGGGCTTCCGGATCTCCTTTCGGACAGGGTACCCGTTCTACTATTTGTTCGAGTATGGTGTACACCCCTTCGCCGGTTTTACCACTGGCACGGATAATCTCGTCTCTTTTGCAACCCAATAACTCGATAATCTGATCTTCAACCTCATCCGGCATCGCGCTGGGAAGGTCAATCTTATTCAGAACCGGAATTATTTCGAGGTCGTGTTCAATAGCCATATATAAATTGGAGATTGTCTGCGCCTGAATTCCCTGAGCCGCGTCTACAATAAGCAAAGCGCCTTCGCACGCAGCAATGGAGCGTGATACTTCGTAAGAGAAATCCACGTGTCCCGGGGTGTCAATCAGATTCAGAATATATTCTTCCTCCTTATAAACGTACTTCATCTGGATAGCATGACTTTTGATAGTTATGCCACGCTCACGTTCCAAATCCATGTTATCAAGAACCTGGGCTTGCATATCTTTGCCCTCAACGGTCTTGGTATACTCAAGCAAACGATCGGCCAAGGTGCTCTTGCCATGGTCTATATGAGCAATAATACAGAAATTGCGGATATTTTTCATCTGCCAATATTTTTTACGTTTGCAAAGATAGAGAAATTACCTAAATTTTCATACATTTGGCATACCATTTGTACAATACAATCTATGACAGTACAAGAAATAAATAAAGCCTACAACCGCATTGAGGGTTCTCTGAACAGCAAAGAACTAAAAAATGCCTTTGATTTTTTGCAGAAGCTGATTTACGAGAGTAAAGAATATTCGCTGCAGGATAAACTTACTGAATTACACGATACATATAAATACATGCTTCGCTACCGGGTAGAAGGAATGCGAGACCCGATGCAGAGTAAGATTTACAACGATCTGATGGCATCTACCTACGAGTTGGCGGACGATTTAAAGATGAGGCTCCTGCTAAGGATCTCGTCTGTTATCTACTTCGACCGCAAACGGATTGCTGCCTATCAGCCGCTTCAATCGTATCGTGTGCTGCACGACGAGCTTACAACGGCTGTGGAAGTGAGCGACTATAAGCAGATGGATGGACTGCAGCTGAATTTATTTAACCAGGTGTGGCTTTCGGGGCGGTTTACAAGAGAGGAGTTAAGTGATATACGGGATATTTTTGCCGACGACACGATTCCTTTTTCTGCCAGCTGCCAGATTGTGTCTGCCCTTTTATTGGGTTTGCAGACCTGTTTTGATGACGAGAAGGTGTTGCTGCTTTGCGATGCGGCCATGTCCGGAAAGGATGAAGTACGTGCCAGAGCGCTTATTGCGATTCTGATCACGCTCTATTTATATCATAAACGTATCGGATTTTATCCGGCCATATCCAACCGTTTGGAGGCTCTTGCCGAACGGGGTGGTTTTGTTAAGGAACTGCGCACCATCATTCTGCGCTTTATCTTATCGAGGGAGACCGAAAAGATTACTCAGAAAATTCAGAACGAGATTATTCCCGAAATGATGAAGATGAGTCCCAAGCTGAATAAAAAGATAAACATGCAGGACTTTTCTATCGATCAGTTGGGCGACGAAATGAATCCCGATTGGCAGAATATGATTGAGAACAGCGAGTTCGGCAATAAAATGAAGGAGTTTTCCGAACTGCAGATGGAGGGGGCGGATGTGATGCATTCGTCGTTCATTCACCTGAAAAGCTTTCCGTTCTTCAGCGAAATGGGCAATTGGTTTTTACCTTTCAATCCCCATCATTCGGCTTTCGGTTCGGCCTTCGGCAAAGGTTCTGAGTTTGACAATGTACTCGAAACAATGGCGCTTTCGTCGTTTATGTGCAATTCCGACAAGTATTCGCTGTACTTCAGCATCATGCAATTGCCGGAACAGCACCGCAAGATGATGATGGCCCAGTTTGACAGTCAGGCGATGGAAATGATTCAGGACCGTAAAGAGGAGTTTATGCCGGAAGACAAGCGGTTCGAATATATTGTGGGACAGTATGTGCAGGATTTGTATCGTTTCTTCAAAATACATCCGCGACACCTGGATTTTCTGGATCTGTTTGCGCTGAAGCTGGACTTCCATAACCTGCCGCAGGTCAAGGCTTTGTTGTCCGACAACGAAAGCCTCACCATCATTGCCGAATATTACCTGCGTAAAGGGTACATCGATGATGCCCTTGTGGTGTACGAACGCCTTGCGCTGAGTAGTCCGGATAACGAAGAGCTGTATCAGAAAATAGGCTACTGCAAGCAGATGAAGGAAGATGTGCAAGGGGCTCTGGAGGCTTACCTGCATGCCGATCTGCTGAATGGCGACAGTAAATGGGTTATCAGGCGGATTGCCGGCTGTTACCGTGCCTTGAAGCAACCGGAAAAGGCATTGGGTTACTATCAGCGATACGAAGCATTGAGTCCTGACAATCTTTCGGTTACAATCAGTATCGGTCACTGCCACCTTGAGCTTAAAAACTTCAGCGAGGCGCTTAAGTGTTATTTCAAGGTAGAATACCTCGACCCGGAAAGTCACAAGGCATGGCGCCCCATAGCATGGTGCTCGTTCCTGACAGGCAAATTTGAGCAGGCCCGCAACTACTATGGTAAGATTATGGGAAATTCGCCTTCTCTACAGGATATGCTCAATGCCGGACATACCGAATGGGCTTTACAGAATGTGAAGGGGGCTATCAACTTTTACAAAATGGCTGTAGAAGCTGATGGAGGCGATTTCCATAAATTTATGGAGCAGTTTACCCAGGATATACCTGACTTATTGTCAGCCGGCATCGAAGAGCAGGATATTCCGCTTTTGCTGGACGAACTAAGATATTGCATGGATGGATCTCTGTAACAAGAGATCTATCCGTTTTTCTTTTTTGTGGGGAACGAAAGAATATACCAGCTTACTGAAATGAAGATTACAAACAACAACATCTTAAGCCATAGTGCCACCTGTAACAGGGCAAAGGTAAAGATGGCAGATACCCAGATGGTACCGATAGAGAGGACCTTAGCCCTTAATGAAATGGATTTATCCACCAGAAATCCCCTTACGTAGGATCCGAATCTTTTATTCTGCATCACCCGGTTATACAACGTTTGCGAACTACGCAGGTAAAACCAACAGGTAAGCAGCCAGAAGGGAGTGGTTGGCAATAGCGGAAGCACTATGCCGATTCCACCCAGAATAAGGCATAGTGTTCCTGCTGCTATGTAAATTGTCTTTTTTAGTTTTTCCGGACTCACTCAACAATAAAATATTCTGTTAGCTTAAAGCCGTTCAGGAAATCAGTTACCGCCATGCGTTTCTTGCCTGCCAGCTGCACATTGAGCAGACGAACAAAGCCATCGGGTACAGCTATATCCACATGCGATTTTCCATCTGTACGGATATTCCCTACAGGTAGATCATGCGCCTCTTCTATTTTTTGAGTTGAAAAGACTTTTAACACCATTCTTTCGCCGGCAGGTGCCACCAGTTCTGTCCACGAACCGGGATAGGGCGATAATCCCCGCACAAAATCATACACACGCTTTACAGAGCTGTCCCAGCTGATCCGGCAGGTTTCCTTAAAAATTTTAGGGGCTGCACGGAGCTCTTTTGCATCGGTATAGAATGCCTCCTGCGGTGTTGCATCGGCCTTACCTTCCAGTATAAGATCCACGGTACGCAAAACCAGCTTTGCTCCCATTACCATCAATGAATCGTGTACCTTTTCCACATCGTCGGTATCGGCAATAGGCAGATGTTCCTGCAGAATGATCTTTCCGGTGTCAATCTCGTGCGTAAGGAAAAAGGTGGTTGCTCCGGTTTCTGTATCGCCGTTTATCACCGCCCAGTTGATGGGTGCTGCGCCACGGTATTGCGGAAGCAGTGAAGCATGCAGGTTGAAAGTACCCAGACGGGGCATGTCCCAAACTATCTCTGGAAGCATACGGAAGGCTACTACAATCTGAAGGTCGGCTTCCAAAGCCCTTAGCTCCTGTATAAAGGTTTCATCTTTCAGTTTTTCGGGCTGTAAAACAGGCAGTCCCTTCGATACGGCATATTGCTTGACCGGACTCGGTTGCAAGGTGCTGCCATGGCGACCTATGGGTTTATCGGGCATGGTAATCACCCCAACTACATTATATCCACCTTCAACCAGTAACCTGAGGCTCTCTACGGCAAAATCCGGAGTGCCCATATATACAATACGTAATGACTCTTTATTCATTCTTTTAATCTCCTGAAAAGTTTTCTACCAGCACTTCGCGGTAAGAATTAAAAATTTTCGATTTAGATACAAACCCAATATACCGCCCCTGCATATCTACCACGGGCAGGTTCCATGCCTTTGTGTCGTCAAAAGTTCGCATTATCTGCTCCATTGACTTGTTGATTTCAATCTTTGAAGCGGCCGACACCATAAATTTAGAAACATGAAAACGCTCATAAAGTTCGGGACGGAACATGATATTACGGATATTATCCAACTGTACGATGCCTAACAACACGCCTTTATCGTCTACCACCGGGAAGGCGTTGCGGCTGCTTCGGGCTATGACCTTCACCAGGTCGCCAAGACTCATGTGCGGGTTTACCACTTCAAAATCTTTCTCGATCACATCATCCATCTTCAGAAGGGTAAGTACCGCCTTGTCTTTGTGGTGTGTCATCAATTCGCCCTTCTGAGCCAAACGCATGGAGTAAATACTATGGGGTTCGAACATCAGAATAGTTAAATAGGCACTGATGGAAACAATCATCAGCGGCAAAAACAGATCGTAACCTCCGGTAAGCTCGGCAATAAGGAACACTCCGGTAAGCGGAGCATGCATAATGGCAGACATTACGCCGGCCATACCCAGCAGGGCAAAGTTCTTTTCGGACAGGTACATCGTAAACGGCAGGTAGTTGGATGTATGCGAAAATATAAATCCGGCAATACATCCCATATACAAACTGGGAGCAAAGATTCCCCCGGTACCTCCTCCCCCGTTGGTTGCACTGGAGGCAAAAACTTTAAACAAAAGAATCAGGGAGAGGAAGATGATGATGCCCCAATAGGAATCCGACAGTCCGGAAAACAAGGTATTATCCATCATCGTTAGAAACTGACCGTTCAGTAACATTCCAATTGTTTCGTACCCTTCGCCGTAGAGTGGCGGAAAAAGGAAGATAAGGATACTTAACATCATAGCTCCCAAAAGGAACTTCTTCCAGAAGGTGCCCAATTTACGATATTTCCCTTCAATGTTAACCATCACACGTGTTACATACAATGAAATCAAACCACAGAAAATACCTAAAAGAAGCACATATGGTATACGCTCAATTTCAAATATTTCAGTCTGAGAGAACTTAAACATCGCTTCGGGTCCGGTTACCACATACGACACCGTGGCTGCGGTAACAGACGAGATAAGCAGCGGCAATACGGAAGTCATCGTAAGATCCAGCATCAATACCTCGATCACAAAGACCAATCCGGCTATCGGCGCCTTGAAAATACCGGCAATAGCTCCGGCAGCACCGCAACCTACCAGCAACATCAGCGTTTTCTGCTCCAATCTGAACAGTCTGCCCAGATTTGATCCGATGGCAGCACCGGTAAGTACAATAGGTGCCTCGGCCCCTACCGATCCCCCGAAGCCGATGGTAACAGAGCTCGCCACCAGGGAGGTCCACGAATTATGAGGTTTTATACGACTCTTACGCTGCGATATGGCGTAAAGTATTTTGGTTACCCCGTGACTTATATCGTCTCTTACAATATACTTAACAAATAGACCGGCCAGCAGGATACCCACCACCGGATAGATAAGCAACATATAGTTTACCTCGCCGGCATGGTTGCCGCCGGTAAGTAATTGTTGAATAAAATGAATAAGTTGTTTAAGTATTATTGCAGACGCTGCCGTACAAATACCCACAAGAAAACTTACAATCAGTATAAAATTCTTCTCTTTAATTCGTCTTTCGCGCCACAATAAAATCTTGTAAAAAAAACCATCTTCAGCCATGTTAAATTCCTTTGCCGGTAAAAACCGTCCTTATTGTATAAATTAATATTGTTAAATCTAAAACCAGCGACATATTCTCGTAATACAATATGTCGTATTGCAAACGCTCAATCATCTTGTCGACATCACTTGCATATCCGTACTTCACCATTCCCCAGGAGGTAATTCCGGGTTTCACGTTGTGAAGCAGGTAGTAAAAGGGTGCCTTTTTTACAATCTTGTCTATGTAATACTTCCGTTCCGGACGCGGCCCAACAATAGACATATCTCCTTTCAGCACATTCCAGAACTGGGGAAGCTCGTCCAAACGATATTTACGCATAATCTTTCCGAAAGGAGTAATACGCGGATCATCGTCGGTAGACAGTAGCGGACCGTTGGTTTCGGCTCCTTCGTACATGGTTCTGAACTTATAAATCCGAAAAGGCTTACCCATGTATCCGATACGTTCCTGACTAAAAATGATAGGTCCCGGCGAATCCCGCCTCACCCTGCAGGCAACATACAAATACACCGGAGCAAGCAGCACAATGGCCAATGAAGCCACTACATAATCAAGTACCTTCTTAATATTCTTTTCAGCCTCCGAGAAGTTATTGTCGGTAATGTTTACCAGCGGAATACCCAGCAACGTTTTTACCTTTACCCCCGAAACCATGGATGCTTTATCCACCAACACTTTGATTGGCCGGTTGTACTGATACAATGAATAGAGTACATGCATTCTCTTTTCATTGTTGTGCGACTCGATAGCCACCACCAACTCGTCTACTGTTTCGGTCTCCATTACGGACTGCACATGTGCAAGCTCGTCTTCGTCCACCATCTCTACGATATCGTATCCCAACGAATACAAGCTGTTAGCCACCTTCTTTGCCTTGGATCCGGCACCGATAATCAACACCCGCTGCGCCCACTCTCTTTTATTTATTTTCCGGATTCCGGAAAGCGTAATCAGCAAGCGGGGTATATAGGTACATATAAACTGGATACCCAGCAATCCGAAGAAAAGCCGGTAGTATATGCCAAAAGAATGAGGCAGGTCGTTCAATAAAACCAGAAAGAAAACCACGACAGCACCGATCATCACGGACAGCAGGGTGGAAAAAAACTCGGTCACCCTCGATTTACCGAAAGGCTTGTTATAATAGCCCGACAAATAAAAAAGGGCAATCCAACCAAATGGTATAAGCAACCACCCCTGCAATACATGCGGATCCAGCAAAAACCTTTCGAGGGAAGTATATCCCTGATAGATTCCAACCTCATCGTATCGCAGCAGATTAAATAAAAACCACGCCAGCAAAGCAGACAGAAAGTCCGAAACGATGTATTTTAGTGTCTGCCGGCTTTTGTTCATGTCTGGGTTACCTGATTACCTGCACAAGGCCGCCCTCTCCAAGCTTTATGATACCCGAGGGGTTGGCTTTTATTATCTCTTCTTGCCTGAAGTTAACCACATAGTCGACACCCGCCTTGATCTCTTCCGAAATTTCATTGAAATTAGAGGGAGAAGGCTGACCGCTTATATTGGCTGATGTAGATACAATCGGTTTCCGGAAACGCTCGCATAATGTTTTCGAGAAGGTTTCGTTCGTAATACGGATACCTACACTCTGATCGTCTGCCAACAGATTCGCTGCCAGGTTCTTTGCTTTCGGATAAATAATGGTAAGCGGCTTATCTGCCACCTCTATCAGATCCCAGGCGATATCGGGTATCCGGCTCACATACATATTAAGCTTGGCGGGATTGTCGGTAAGCACAAGCATGGCTTTGTTGTCGACACGCCGCTTCAGATCATACACTTTTTTTACTGCCTCTTCGTTGGTCGCATCGCAACCAATACCCCACACTGTATCGGTGGGATACAGGATAATGCCACCTGCCTGCAATACCTCGCAGGTCTTTTTAATTTCCTCTATCATTGTATTACCTAATAATATTACAAAAATACAAATCATTCTTATACTTCAAAGTAAAAAACTGAAGATAATGAACGAATAACCACTATATAAATTAAAAAACCTCCATTTGTGATTATTTAGTACCACAAGTGGAGGTTTTAATGAAGAAGCTGGTGTTTACCAGATAACTACACGTTCTTCAGGTTTCATGTACATCGCATCGTTTTCTGTAATGTTGAATGCTTTGTAAAAATCATCCACGTTACGCAATGCTGCATTAACCCTCCATTTACCCAAACTATGCGGATCTATTTTTGTTAAACGTAAAATCTCTTCATTACGTATATTTTGTCCCCATAATGCGGCATAACCAAGGTAGAAACGCTGCGTGGCTGTAAAGCCGTCGATAGCAGCAGGCTCTTTTCCCTGAAAACTGCTTTTTAATGCTTCGTACGAAACAAGCAATCCTCCCTGGTCGGCTATGTTTTCACCCAATGTGAAACGACCGTTGGCATGTACTGAATCGAGTACAAGGATGTTGTCGTATTGCTTTACAAGCACATCCGCCCGTTCGGTAAAACGTTTTGAATCTTCGGCTGTCCACCAGTCCTGCAAGTTTCCGTCTTTGTCGTAGTTACGTCCCTGGTCGTCGAATCCGTGTGTCATCTCGTGACCGATCACCACTCCGATGGCTCCATAGTTAACGGCATCATCTGCATCAAGGTTGAAGAAAGGAGGCTGCAGGATTGCTGCCGGGAAACAGATTTCGTTAGTTGTAGGGTTGTAGTAAGCGTTAACGGTCTGCGGACTCATATGCCAGCGTGCCTTATCGACCGGTTTACCTGCATCGGCAAGGTAATATTCCGTATCGAAAATGTTAGAACGTACTACATTGGCCCAATAGGAATCTTCCTTGATTTCCAGCTTGCTGTAATCACGCCATTTGTCGGGATAACCAATCTTTACGGTAAAGGCAGCCAGTTTTTCCTGAGCCTTCACCTTGGTAGCATCACTCATCCATTGCAGGCCATTGATTCTTTGACCCAATGCCTTTTGCAGGTTACCCACCAGTGTAAGCATTTTTTCTTTAGCTACAGGAGGGAAATATTTCTCTACATAGAGCTGTCCCACGGCTTCAGCCAGAGCGCTGTTGGTTGTTTCAAGTGCACGTTTCCAACGTGGCTGCTGCTCTTGTTTTCCGGACATGGTTTTACCGTAGAAGTTAAACTTGGCTGCATAGAAGTTGTCGTTCAGGTAAGAGGCGGCTTCGTTAAGCAGGTTGAATGCCAGGTAATACTTTTGTTCATCCACCGATGTTTTCTTCATCAGGTCGCTCAAGCCTTTGTAAAAAGAGGCCTGCTTGGCATCAATTTCAGGAATGTCTTTTAAACCTAATCCACCGAAGTAAGTATCCCAGTCAAGTACATCGTAAGCCGACTTAAATGCGGCCAGACTCATCTTGTTATAGTTTTTCTGTGAATCACGTAAATCTTCGCGGGTGAAAGATACATTGGCAATGCCTGTCTCAATTTTCATTACCGCCTCTGTAGCAAGTTTACTCTGATCGGCAGAGTATCCTGCCAAAGTAAAGAGTTGGCTTACATAACTTTTGAAAGCTTCGCGGATGGTTTTTGTCTCTTCAAGCAGGTAATAATCGCGATCGCCCATGGACAAACCCGACTGATATAGCTGAACGATATTCATTGAACTGTTTTTCTCGTCGGCACCTACATACAACTGAAAATAGGGAGACATTCCCTCCTTGTGCATCGTAGCGATCATAGCCGAAACCTCTTTTTTACCTGTAACGGCTTCGATGGCTGCCAACTGATCCTTTACCGGATTGATGCCATCGGCATTCAATTTGGCACTGTCAAGTCCCATGGCATAGAACGTACCGATCTTCCAGGCAACGCTGCCAGCTTCCGATTTATTGGCTTGCAGCGATTCGATCAGATCTTTCAACTGTTTTTGGTTATCTTCCCGCAACTTGTCGAAAGAACCGTAGCGGGCATACTCTGGTTTAAGCGGGTTTTGTTTGATCCATCCTCCGCAAGCATATTGGTAAAAATCACTCCCCGGAGATACCGTAGTATCCAGGTTGGCCAGGTTAATGGCCGGAGTTTTAGAAGCATCCTGGACTGGCTTGGTTGTACACCCTGTAGAAGCCACCAGTCCTGCGATCAGAGAAAAAGCAATCATTTTTTTCATTTTGTTCGTAAGATTTTATGGATAGTTGCAATAGAAACAGATAAAAAAGGTCCTGCTCTTTCCAAAAAGAAAGCAGCAGGACCTTGTATGTCATCCTCCTTATCAGAATAACTTGGCTGGATATTCGCCGGCTTCTACCAAAGCTGCGATTTTATCGACCACACTCTGACGGTCCTCCGCGTAAGTTACACCAAACCACTTTGATGTAGTATCAAGTACCTTTACTGTAGCAGTACCATTGTTAACAAGCTCATTAACCATCAATGGAATAAAGTACTCACTCTTGAGGTTGCTCATGTTTTTAGTAAGGAATTCTGCAAAGTAATCTTCAGAATATTTAAAATAATCGGGTGTGAAGCCCCACATATTCATGGACACCGGGGTGTTATCATCGATAGTCACCACCTGATTGTTCTCATCCTTAAACTGAACCTTACCGTCGATACGTTCGAT
The DNA here is from genome assembly GCF_050251695.1 of Macellibacteroides sp. Lineage (NCBI taxonomy): Bacteria > Pseudomonadati > Bacteroidota > Bacteroidia > Bacteroidales > Porphyromonadaceae > Macellibacteroides > Macellibacteroides sp. The sequence goes on along the minus strand of NZ_JBFWMI010000007.1, from coordinate 45,979 downwards.
GGCTGTACGTTCTACCACAGTGGTAAGGAAACCTTCGGCATTGGTTCCGCAAACACCGCGTGCCACAGATCCACTCTCGCTCAGGGTATTACCAACACGGTAACCCACCATGCAATACTCGTTCTGTTTTCCGTACATAGCGGTAAGCTCTTTTCCAAGCACGGCAAAACTATCGCGACCGTAGAAATCGTCGGCATTGATTACAGCAAAAGGTTCTTTAATCACATCCTTGCCCATCAGTACGGCATGATTGGTACCCCATGGTTTTTCGCGGCCTTCGGGACAAGTAAAACCTGCAGGCAGGTTATCCAGTTCCTGAAATACCACTTCAACAGGAATATGATTTTCGTATTTTGAAATAATTTTCTCACGAAAATCCTTTTCAAATGTTTTACGGATTACGAACACCAATTTTCCGAATCCTCCGCGAATTGCATCATAAATTGAGTAATCCATGATTGTTTCACCATTAGGACCCAGTCCGTCCAACTGTTTTAATCCGCCGTAGCGGCTACCCATTCCGGCAGCAAGTACAAATAAAGTAGGTTTCATTGAAATATTTTTAAATAATGTTACGTTTAAGATTCCCGCTACAAAGGTAAACAAAAATTAGTTTTTATACCTTTTAACATGCTTTTTATTAGAAACCTCTGCCGTATCCTTACAAAACCCGTGTGTCTACTTAACTTCCAGTGTTATTATGGAAGCAGCCGGAATTACCACGTTCAGTGCGCCGTTCTGTATTTTGGCTCCGTTAAAATCCTTCAGCTGCACATTGTCCGGCTGTTCAAATGTATTGCAGGCGGTGATGCTGCTTGCAGAAAGAATACGGCCGCTCACTGCCTTGAGCGGGGTGTTCTGCAGATTTACGCTCACCTGGTGTGACTGGGCCGCATCTATGTTGGCGATGGAGATATGGATCTTTCCCGACTTATCCCTCGATGCCGTTGCACTTAATAAAGGCACCTCGCGGTTGTCGCGCACCGGCATCTTCTCGCACATCAGATCCATAGGCAGGAAAGTAGATTCCTGGTGCACCCGGTACATTTCAAACACGTAATAGGTTGGCGTAAGCACCATCTGTTTTCCTTTGGTAAGGATCATGGACTGTAAAACATTCACAATCTGTGCAATGTTGGTCATCTTCACCCGATCGGTATATTTATGGAATACATTCAGCGTAAGTGCTGCAACCATGGCATCACGCAGGGTGTTTTGCTGGAAAAGATGTCCTCTGGTAGTTCCCGGCTCTTCGTCCCACCAGGTACCCCACTCATCCACCATCAGCGCCACCTTCTTCTGTGGATCGTATTTATCCATGATGGAGATATGTTTACGCATCACCTCTTCTATCTCGAGGCATTTGCCCATGGTCCAGTAAAAATCGTCGGTATCGAAACCTGTGGCAGAACCTTTGCTTCCGTCCCATCCGGTTACCGTATAATAATGAAGCGACAGACCATCCATACGGCCTCCCACCTGTTTCATTAATGTTTCCGTCCAGTTATAATCGTAATCGCTGGCTCCGCTGGCAATCTTGAACAGCTGGTTTCCGTCGTAATTGCGGCAATAGGTTGCATAACGGCGGTACAGATCGGAGTAATATTCCGGACGCATGCTGCCGCCACATCCCCAGCTTTCGTTCCCTACTCCCCAGAACTTCACTTTCCATGCCTTGTCCCTACCGTTCTTCCTGCGCAGGTTGGCCATGGGGCTGTCGCCTTCCGAAGTGATATATTCCACCCACTTGGCCATCTCCTCAACGCTTCCGCTGCCTACATTGGCACTCACATAAGGTTCGCATCCCAGCAATTCGCACAGATTGAGGAATTCGTGTGTCCCGAAGCTGTTGTCTTCCACTGTTCCGCCCCAATTGTTATTGACCATCTTGGGCCTGTTTTGCTGCGGACCGATACCATCCATCCAGTGATACTCGTCGGCAAAGCATCCGCCGGGCCAGCGCAGGTTGGGAATCTGGAGCCGCTTCAGTGCGTTGAGCACATCGGTACGGTATCCGTCGGTATTAGGTATATCCGAGTTCTTGCCAACCCACAAACCTCCGTAGATGCATGAACCCAGATGTTCGGCAAACTGGCCGTAAATATGTTTACTGATGGTTTGTTTTCCCTGTGCAGGATAAATACGGATGGCCGATTGGTGTTGAGCCATCAAAGGGAGCGTTGCTGCTATAAACAACGCGGTAAATAGTTTTCTCATAAAACAAATAATTCTTTTTTTAGTGGTTTCAGTCACAAACATAGTTAATATATTTTATTCATTCGGTGTAATCGAATACAAATAATTATCTTTGTTAGCAAAAATACGCAAAACGATGAATAGGATAGTAGCTGCTATGTTTTTATGTTTTTCTTTCTTAAGTGTTTACACGCTTTGGGGACAAGAAAAAGAGACCTTGGTGCTGATTGATACCGATATGGGTAAAATAAAAGTGAAACTGTATAATGAAACACCTCAGCATCGGGATAATTTCATTAAACTGATAAATGAAGGACGTTACGACGGACTTATATTTCACCGTATCATCAAACAATTCATGGTTCAGGGAGGTGATGTAACCTCGAAAGACGCTCCTATCGACAAACCTTTGGGCGATGGCGACCTGGGTTATACCGTTCCGGCAGAAATCGTTTATCCTAAATATTTCCATAAAAGAGGTGCTTTATGTGCCGCACGTACCGGCGACGATACCAATCCGGAACGTGCCTCGTCGGCTACCCAATTCTATATCGTGACCGGAAAATTCTTTACAGACATGGAACTGGACAAAAAAGAGGTCGAAGAGGGAATAAAATACACCCCCGAACAGCGTGAAGCCTATAAAATTCAGGGAGGTGCGCCTCATCTGGATAACAAATACACGGTCTTCGGCGAGGTGGTGAAGGGACAGGATGTGGTGGACAAGATGCACCTGGTTGCCACCAACGATAAAGATCGTCCGTTGAAAAATATCAAAATCAAATCAATGAAAGTTGTAACTAAATAAATATACGAACAGACAATGGAACAAAAAACAACCGAGACACAGGTTCGGATGCAAACGAATCTGGGTACGATTACACTCAAATTATACAACGAAACGCCTCTTCACCGCGATAATTTCATCAAACTGGTAAAAGACGGACAGTATGAAGGGCTGCTTTTCCACCGGGTAATCAACGAATTTATGATTCAGGGAGGTGATGTTACGTCTAAAAACGCACCGTTAAACAAACAGCTGGGTGCCGGAGATCTGGGCTATACCGTTCCGGCCGAATTTGTATACCCCCGCTATTTCCATAAACGTGGAGCATTATGCGCTGCCCGTACCGGCGACGACAGCAATCCGGAGAAGGCCTCTTCGGCATCGCAGTTCTACATCGTTACCGGAAAGGTATATTCGGAAGGTGAAATCAAACAGCTGGAAAAGCAAAAGGAAAGCCGCCTGAAACAGGCTATTTTCAACCGCCTGCAGAACGAAAATAAAACTACAATCATGCAGTATTATAAGTCGGGAGACAAAGACAGTCTGGCCATCATGCGCGATACACTGATCGGTAAAACTGAGATTGAGACAGAGAAGCGCAAGGAAGAGACCAAGCTTACCGCCCAGCAGCGTGAGGCCTATACCACCGTTGGCGGCGTGCCCTTTCTGGACAACGAATACACTGTATACGGCGAGGTGACCGAAGGAATTGAAATTGTGGATAAAATTCAGAAAGTGAAGACAAATTCGTCGGACCGTCCCCTGGAGAATATCGTAATCGAATCTATGCAAATCATATAAAACAGACAATCTTGAACATTACAAACAGGCTGCCTGCTAACTACAGGCAGCATTACTTACATACCATTAAATTAGGAATCCCCATCATGCTTGGTCAGTTGGGGATTATTCTTGTAGGCTTTGCCGATAACATCATGGTAGGTCAGCACAGTGCCGACGAGCTTGCAGCGGCCTCCTTTGTGAACAATTTCTTTAACCTGGCCTTTATCTTCGGCATGGGATTTGCCTACGGACTTACACCCATCATAGGCGAACTGTTTTCCAAAGGGGCACACGACAAGGCTGCCGAAACATTCAAGAACAGCCTCCTTGTAAACCTCGTTGTTGGATTACTGATAGGTCTCTGTATGTTGGTGTTGCTCCTAAACATCGACCTGCTGGGTCAGCCGGAAGAGCTGATGCCCTACATCATTCCCTATTATATATTGCAGCTTGTATCCGTTCTGTTCGTGATGCTGTTCAATTCATTCAAACAGTTTTGCGACGGTGTAACCGATACGATGACCCCCATGTGGATTATGCTGGGCAGCAACGTGCTTAATATAATAGGAAACTACATCCTGATATACGGACACTTCGGAGCACCCGAAATGGGACTAACCGGAGCCGGTCTGTCTACCCTGATAAGCCGTATCGCAGCTATTCTTGTTTTTGTATACATTTTTGCCAGACATCCGCGTTTTGCCAAATTCAGGAATGGATTTAAATCCGGGATAATAAATAAGGCAAGCATCAGCCGGCTGTATCGCCTCGGATTTCCCGTAGCCCTGCAACTGGGCGTGGAAGCTGCCTCCTTCAGCCTCAGTGTAATCATGATGGGCTGGTTGGGTAAGACTGCCCTGGCAGCCCATCAGGTGGTGGGTGTGGTAACCACACTTGGCTTTATGATCTATTACGGTATAGGCGCTGCCGTAACGATACGGGTGAGTAACTTCAGGGGACAAGACGACTGGAAGAGCGTGCGGCTGGCCTCGTTTGCCGGTCTGCATCTGATACTCTTTACCGCCCTGTTGGTAGTGATATTCCTTTACGCCGTACGCAATGTGATAGGCTACCTCTTTACTCCAGAAGCAGAGGTTGCCCAACTTACCGCCCTTTTAATGTATCCGGTTATCCTCTATCAGCTGGGCGACGGACTTCAAATTTTATTTGCCAACGCCTTGCGTGGAATTGCAGATGTAAAATATATGGCGTGGATGGCCTTTATTTGCCATGTGTGCATCTCGCTGCCTCTGGGGTACTTCTGTGGATTTGTACTCGGCTTCGGAGCCTTGGGAGTTTGGAGCGGATTCCCCATAAGCCTCTCACTGTTAGGCATCCTTCTTTGGATCCATTTCAACAAACGAACCAAAGGCAGAGCGGAGCGTTCTGTACATGCAAGACTTTAGCCTGTCGAGCCTTAAGATAATTATTAATATACGAAATATGTTTCACAACATGAATGGATAACTTGCAGGTAAAAGAATTTATTATACCTTTGCAAAAGTTTGTTAAATGTAGGGTTTAATAAACAATATGTAGTTTGTAGAATATATTTTATGATTAATGTGGTAATTGAAATATAGTATTTTTTGATTACAAAACTTTGATAATCTATTAGGATGAATGCTATTGTATAAAAACGGTTTTGTTAAGTAATAATTTTGATTAATTTTTAAATCCGCATTTAGCGGTGGTTAGAAAACAAGATGCCCCACTCGTGAGAATGGGGCATTTTTTTATCTCTTTAATAGCCTGAAGTTCTTGTTTTTTAGATTCTCAAACAATACATTTGCATATACGGAAAAACCTGTCACGGGAGGTGACTTTCTACCGATTTGAGTTTTCAGAATCATTTAATGAACAGAATTATGAAACAGATTGAAAAGATTGCAACAGCCGAAAATTTCACCGCGGTGAATATTGGCAACTTGAGCGAATTGGGCGAATATGTACTGCAATTTGGTCCCGAAATCAAGATTCCGGGCAAAATATTTGGAGGAACTGCCTTACACACCACAGGAGGCGAATTCTCCTTCCAGCTTTTTCAGCCGGGCACCGAAACCGGATTTCTGCACTCACACAAAAAACACGAAGAACTTTATTTCTTTCTTGCAGGTAATGGCGAGTTTCAGGTAGACGGAGAGATAATTCCAGTAAAGGAAGGTTCTGTGGTACGCGTTGCCCCCGAGGGGATACGCGCAGTACGCAACAACGGCGACACGCCATTGATCATGCTTTGCGTACAATACCTTGCCGATTCATTCTCCACCCAAGACACATTGGACGGAGTTATTCTAAATACCCCCGTAAAGTGGGAATAACCAAGAAACAATACGTAAAAGATACCTCACAAAAACAAAGTGGGTGTTGCATTATATAGCGACATCCACTTTGTCAATACTCTGAAAGTCTTCCAATAATCATTTGCATCATTTAGCCAGAGGCAGAGAATCCCAACACGGTACCGGGACGGTTCAACTGCTTTGATATCTCGCGCAACCGGCGGCAGGTGTCCATCAGCTCGCTTTGCAGCGCCACACTTCCGGCATCCGTTGTGTCAACAAACAACTGAGTTCGTAAGGATGTAATCCGTCCAATCAATTCGGATTCCGTTTCCATCAATCTGGGTCTGTCGGCCCCTGCGCCCAAAGGAATCAAGGCAGTGTCGTCGGGCACAGATTCCTGCAAATTGGTTTCGGAAGAGACAAATTCGGATGTGCTAACCTGGGAGGAGACTGCTTTGGCAGATGCAGCATCAGGACATTCGCGAAGAATGGCTCGCAACCCCTCTTTGCCGTGTTTTCGGAACAGCGAATCGGGATCTTCGCCATCTGGTAACTGCATCACCATCACATGCACCCCCACAGCCTTCAGTTTGGCAGCAGCTTTGGCGGCACCCCGCATTCCGGCCTCGTCCGGATCCAGTAACAATATCACTCTCTTGCAAAGCCCGGCGATAAGGCTGCACTGAAAATCACTCATGTCGCACCCCATCAACGCCACCGCATTACGATACCCGGCGGCATACATGGCAATGGCATCCTTCAGCCCCTCTGTAACCCAAACCATCCCCTCATTCAGAATGGAAGTCTCCGCCAGATGCAAACCATACAGCAGCTCCCTCTTCTTAAACAGTCCGTTGCTCTTGGTATTGATGTATTTGGGCGAATACCCTTCCGTGCAAGGACCTTCGCCCATTTTTCGGGCAGAAAATCCAACAAGCACACCCTGACGGTCGCGGATGGGAAACACAATCCGGTTCTTCATCGCCTTAAACTCCGGCGACTGATATCCACCCGACATCCCCACTTCAAAATCTACATACGCATACACCATTCCCTTGATTGGAGACATGTGTCCGTAAAGCGACTTCAGGAAACGTTCGTTCCTGTATATCGCATCCTTCCGTTCATTTTCGGTAAGCACCACCTCCTCTACCCCATGTGGCGTATGAAACCCGAGTCCGCTTCCCGACTCAACAGGAATGGCTGGATCCGTTGCCGGCGAAGGTTGACTTTGCGGAGCGATACCGGCGTGAAGGGCTAGCTTTTCGAGGGCTTCGGTAAAAGAGCACCCCTCAATTTCCTGCACAAAGCGAATCACATCGCCTGCCTCATGGCAGGAGAAACACTGGTAAAACTGCTTACCGTGATGCACGCTGAAGGAGGGATTTTTGTCGGGATGAAACGGACAAAGCCCCATACTGGATCCGCCCGATTTCTGTACCAGACGGACGTACCGCCCTATCACCTCTTCAATGCGCACCGCTTTCTTTACGGTTTCGGCACTGTATGAAAGCTTTCCCATACTATGCAAAACGTTTGTAATCGCTCAGTTTCGTAAAGGTTCGGTTAAAGCGGAAACGTGCCTGACCGGTACCACTGTTACGGCACTTCATCACCAGCAGCTTGGCCACACCTTCCAGCGAATCGCCATTCTCGTCTGTTGTAATGCCCTGCATATCGGGACGATGGATAAACACCACCGTATCGGCCACCTGCTCAATCACCCCCGAGTCGCGAAGGTCGGCCAACATGGGCAGACGCACCTTTTCGGATCGTCGCTCTACATCGCGGTTCATCTGCGAGAGCAGCAGCAAAGGGATATCGGCATCCACGGCAAGCTGTTTGAGGGCATTTGCATTGTCGCCCACTGCGTTCACCATGTTGTTGTGCCGTGCCGAATCGGTATTCATCAGGTGCAGGTAATCCACCACCACCATGCCACACCGGTCCCCGTTTACGGCAAGTAACACCTGGGCACGTATGTCTTCGGCACGGGGCGCACTGAGGTAGACAACAGACAGGGGCAGAGACACCAGCCGCTCGTTGATAAGGCGGTCCAGCTCGGACAACTCCGCCTCCGTCATCCCCGATTTACGCAGACTCTCGGGAGCAATATCCGTAAGGGCGGCAATAATACGGTTGGTCATCTGCGCCTCAGACATCTCGAGGGTGAAGAACATCACCGGAATACCTTGCATAGCCACCTGCAGGGCGATGTGTATGGCCAGAGCCGTTTTTCCGTACGACGGACGGGCACTGAGTACCGCAATCTCCCCTTTGTACAGTCCACCCGTAATATAATCGAACTCATACAATCCGGAGGAAACACCCAGCGAGGTAATACCTTCGCGAGCCATGTTGCGGTGCCGCTCCATCATCTCGCGGGCCAGATCAGCCACATGCTTTACCTTGGACTCGTCCACACCCTCACGCATCAGCAGTTGCAAAGCAGCCAGGCAATCGTTCAGCGCATCGCCAACCGGTACGGCGGCATTGGCAAGCTTGCCCTGCAGATCGAACAACAGCGAGTGACTCTTACGTCTCAGATACAGACTTTTAAGCTCTGCCACATAATCCATCACATTATCCACATGTCTTAGCCCCGTCATCGCCTCGCCCAGAACAGACAAACCGCCGTACTTTTTGAATAGCTTCGGATCGCGGGCCCTCATGGCCGCCGTAAGACTGAGGTGATCCATAGCCACCCCTTCGCCAAACAGGTGTGCGGCGGTGTCAAAAATAAATGCAAAAGCCTCGTTTACAAACATATCCGGCGTAACCTTGCCCACCATACGTCCGATAAGAGTAGGGTCGGTTACTACACTAAAGGCAATATACTGTTCCAGCGTGTGCTGGAAATCATCTTTAAAAATCTCGGTTGTATTCATCTGGACTGGCTGTTGTTATGGTCCGGTTCCGGAACAATGGTCGTAAATCGGTAAATGGAATAATCTTCTTTGCCGGCAAGGGCACCCCCTCCGGCACCCGCAGGCAATGCCTCCCCTTTGCTCCGCTCCTTGAAATTGGAGCGGGTAATGGCATCGTAAAAGGGTATTACGAAACGAGTGTGGCGAATGCCGGGAAAAATGCGCAGCAACCCGCGCTCTACCAGCGTGGAGGCACTTTTGCGGAAGGCATACATAGTAAGCCGAAGCACTCCCAGGGCATTGTTACGGGTAATTACCAGTTCGCCGGCACCGCAAGAGTACACCCGCTTGTTCAACCTTACACAACCGTTCCCGTAAAAACAGTAGGTAAGCATAAACAGATATACCCAGGCATGCTGCCGCTCCTCCTCGTTCTCGCCAAAAAGGGCGTTCAGCAAATAGCGGGGAATATTTATAAAGCCCCCCTTTACCAGGCTTTCCATCGAAAATGCATTCGCGTTCATCAATTCAGTCGTTTTTTATTAATAACATTTGGATTTAAAGCACTTCGTTTCTATTGTGGTCACCATACATCGCTGTATGGAAGCGGGGTTTGGGCAGGTTAGCAATTCCATGTCCATCACTCCTTATTAATATAGAAGGAAATTTAAATCTTTTTCAATCAAATATCCGGAAGATATCGTTCCGTCTTACCGTGCCCTCCGGCTCCGGCTTTTATTGTTGCAACGGGGACAAAACTAATACATGCCCGATACAGCTGCAAGGGAGGCTAGAAAATAGCCACACTCCGCACCGCATCGGGCATGTATCACGCGGGTTAACAAATATTAAGTCATGTTGTTTACGTTCGGAAACGACTTAATCTCCTCTATCATACCCTTTAACACCTCTACTACCTTATCTTTGGTAAGTTCCGGCATGAGGTCTATCAAGGTGGACGATTTTACATTAAACCCCAGAAAAAGGGCAGCCGATTTGCAGAAATCCACTTTCGAAATGCGGTTCATCCATCCCGACTGCATCAGTCCGAACAAAACAGCCAGTACCGATACGTTGGTAGTGCGCGACCGCTGCCTGCCTATAAAATACTCGTGGTCGCGGCGCACCACCATTACATTGGGCTTAAACCGGCGGCAAACTGCGGCATCTTCCTTACGCTGTTTCTCGTGTTGTGCCTCAAAATACCGAATCCGGAGGTAGCTTCCTTCCATGCGTTCGTTTACAAACGCACCGTAATGTTGCCAAAACTCTTCTTTGAACCGGGCATTGCCTCCCTGGGCGAAATCGGACGAACAACTAATGTATTCCAGCAATTCTGCAACAAGTGCGTACTCGTCCGCTCTTCCCCGAACGTTGTCGAGGTATACACTGAACACAAATTTTTTACTTCCGCAAAGTTGTTTCAACTTCTCGCGCATGGCTACGAATCTTTTAAATTTTCTCATTATAGTTTAATTAAACAGCCTATCCATTCAGCCTGTTATTGTATTTTTTTAACATGAAATACCCTTCCCCCAACCAGCCGGTAAGGAGTAAATAATAAACGAGCCGTCGCTACACTATAAACGAACCGTGCATTCACGGTAAACGAGTAATGGCATCACGGTAAACGAGCCGCGTTTATCTCAAAAAAGATGTATCTGATTGTATACCTTAGATTAGGTTTATGGGCAACCCAGGCAATCAAAAAGGATGGAAACCTGCCTTGGCGTTAACCTTCGTCCGCCTTTTTGCCATCCGTCCTGGTGTAAAAGGGAGAGTAACGTGGGATGCTTTGCCACCCAACTGCGAAGTTGGCGGGAAGCACCTGCAGGTGTAAGTTCCGGAGAATATAACTGTGCGAGCTGTGACCAGCCGTAACTTTTGATTGGTTGTTTTTCCATTAGCTTAGAGCTTTAAGGTATCATTATGTTCACTAAAAAAACAAAGATAATCTTTTACTTCCATATATGCAAACTATAAAGTACTTTTTATGTTTCAATAATATTCATTTACAAATACAATAAGGGTAATATCTGCACTTATTTGCACATACACGAACACTCATGAATATTGACTATCAGCGCCCTTACACCCTGTAGTATCTTTGTATTGTTACGTAACAAAACATTCATTTATTTAACATTTATAACATTTAATTTTATGAGTTTAAAGTATAGTATTGTAAAGAGAAAAGACATGTCTGCCAACGCTCCTGCCGATGCACGTTTGTTTTACGGACAGACCCGGGCAGCCAACAAAATCAGTTTTAACAAGCTTTGCGAAGCCGTGGCAAGCCACAGTACCGCCTCACGCGGTGATGTGATGCTGGTGATAGACGGACTGATCCATGTAATGATTGACAGGCTATCTGAAGGTGATGTTTTGAAACTTGATGGCTTCGGAAGCTTTCAGTTAATTGCCGGCAGTAAGGGCAGCAGCACGGCAGAGACCTTTAATACGTCCCTGTTCAAACGTGCTCGTATCGTGTTCCGCCCGGGTGTATTGCTGCGCGAGCTTACAAACAACGTGAAGTATGAGAAGCTGCAGACCACAACCGTAACCGTAACCGAAGATTGCGACAAAGAGCACGTTTATTAATCTTTATTTGTACTCCCGGATGCACGTTCCGGGGGTACAATTTTAATTTTAATCCCGCTAGTAAATTAAACAGGACAGGACGATGTTAAAAGAGATTTTTGTAAAGGAATATTACCCCATGGCCAAAGCCGCGGGCGAAAAATTTGGTATTAATCCGGTGGTGATACTGGCCCAGTGCGCCATAGAAAGCGGATGGGCCTCCAGTAACCTCACAAAGCTTGGGAACAACCTTTTTGGTATTTGCGCCTACGGAAGCAGCAACAACAATCCTTATTGGACCGGGGATAAAATACGGCTGAACGAAGGGGGGCTCAGCTTCAGGAGATATAACAACCGGGAGGATAGTTTTATGGATTTCGGCCGACTTATTCAAACGGGTTATCCCAATGCCGCGGGGGTTAGCCATTACGTATCTGCCTATGCCCAGGAGATAGCCTACAGCCGCTACATTAGCGAGGTAAACGGCGACAACCGGATGCAATACAAGAAGCTGATCATCCAGATTGCTGCCTCCATACAGAAGATACTCACCCTTCGGGAGGCAGAGTAGCAATTTCCAACTAATTATTTCAAAAACACTTCATTACAATATGGAGCAAAATAAAACAGAGTATAACAACATTAAAAACAAGAAAGTAAGATGAAACAAGTAAAAATGATTTTGGATTTTCTTTTGGTATTGGCAAGTTGCTTTTTTCGGAGCAAAAAGCAGCAATCAGGCAACCCACCAATACCTCCGCCTCCTGATTGTGCTGGCCATGCTGATGGGCGAAAAGGAAATTGCGCTGGGAGCACTGGGAATGCTGATCACCCTGTCTCAAAGCAATCCGCCGCCTCCACCCTGATGGGCTGGAGCCTTATCCTGGCAGCCGGATCCAGCCTACTCTACAGGCTACTGGTCTAAACAACAACAATCCCCCGGATCAAGCCCTCTGTCAAAAAACAGGACGTACCCCGGGGGATTGTTTTATTTAGCTTGGTAAAGCAACAAGTTTTTCATATTTATGCCCCAAGGCAGTTCCGAAAGTGTTATATTTGCTGCAATTACCCGAAATGAAGGTTGATTGTATAATTACACATATGAAGATAAGTTTAGAAAAGTTTCCAGAGAAAGTTTTTATTGGTGATATTGCAGGGAAGAAAATGAAAGTTCGTTTTTATGGTACAACATCGCTGGAGGATCAGCTAGCTGTTATAACCCATTATTTCCAAAATAAAGAAACTCCTGCAGAAAAGAGTTTTAAAGATGATGCAATTTCATCTATTCGTGAGATTGTTGAATATAAATTTCCGGAAGCCGATTTATCGTCCTTTGCTGCAGAAGATGCTTTACAATATGGATTGTTTCAAGACATATTTGACATTCCGTTTCCGGCACCAAAATCTCCTGAATTTACCTTTATAGATCTGTTTGCCGGAATGGGCGGATTCCGGCTTGCCATGCAAAAGCAAGGGGGAAAATGTGTTTTTTCTTCTGAATGGAATAAATATGCGCAGAAAACCTATTTAGCCAATTTCGGAGAAATGCCTTTCGGAGATATAACACTGGAGGAAACAAAAAAGTATATTCCTGATAATTTTGATGTTTTGTGTGCCGGATTTCCTTGTCAGCCATTTTCTATAGCTGGAATATCCAAGAAAAACAGTCTGGGACGCGAGCATGGTTTTCTTGATAAAACACAGGGGACTTTATTTTTTGATGTAGCTGATATTATTAATAAGAAAAGACCAAAGGCATTCTTTCTTGAAAATGTAAAGAATCTGCTGTCGCACGATAAAGGAAAGACTTTCAAAGTTATTTCTGAAACTTTAAAGGAGCTGAATTATTCCATATATTACAAGGTAATGGATGGTAAAGCCTTTGTTCCGCAACACAGAGAGCGTATCATGATCATTGGCTTTAATAATGACTACTTTAAAGGAAATGAAAATTTTAGCTTTCCTGAATTACCAGAGCCTTCGCGATGTGTAGCCGAGATACTTGATCCGGAGGTAGACGAAAAATACACTCTGTCAGACAAATTATGGTCTTATCTCAGAAACTATGCAGACAAACATAAAGAGAAAGGCAATGGATTTGGTTTTGGACTGGCTGATCTGAATGGAATTTCAAGAACTCTGAGTGCCCGCTACTATAAGGACGGGTCGGAAATTCTGATTCCACAAGGAGAAGGTATAAACCCAAGAAGACTTACTCCAAGAGAATGTGCAAGACTAATGGGATATGACGAAGCTTACATAATAAATGCCGTTTCCGATTTACAAGCCTACAGACAATGTGGAAACTCCGTTATTGTTCCTTTAATTACATCAGTATCAGAAAAATTAGTTGAATCTTTGTTAAATAAAAAACCATGACAAATTCTTTAGAGCAGGCAATTGCCGCCGTTAACCAATCTAAGACTGCTTTCTGTAAGTTTATTTCTGCAAATGATGCCGGAGCAACAGGTGCGCATCAGGAAGGTTTTTATATGCCCAAAAGCACAATAAGCCTCATGTTTGACAGTCCTGGGATAAAAGGAAGCAATAAAGAGCGTTTTGTCAGAATTAAATGGCATAACGATTTTACTACTGAGAGTCGTTTTATTTATTATGGCACCGGAACAAGAAATGAATATCGTCTGACACGTTTTGGGAAAGGATTTCCATTTTTTGAAGAAAACAATGTTGGTGATCTGCTGGTTCTGTGTCATATGAATGAAGATCAGTATGAAGGATATGTTCTTAGTTCGGACGAAGATATCGACGATTTCTTTGCTGCATTCAATATTACTTCTGAGAGCACAAACAAATTAATTGATAAGGATATAAAATACAATCCGGAAGACAAATTAAAAGCTCTGCTGGATTCTGTTGTGAATGGCGCTTCTGATTTTCTTTCTACATCCGAAATGGCAATGAACGCGCGGGATTGCTTTTTGGAAGCTTACAAAATAAAAAATGAAACAATCATCGAATCTCCGGATAGCCAGCTTTTAAAATGGCTTGACGCAGAATATGAACTTTTTAAGGCTTTTGAAATAAAGCTTTACAGCGAAAGAATCAAATCCCCTTTCACTTCCGTTGAAGAACTTATTGTCTATTCCAATTCAATTTTAAACAGAAGAAAGAGCAGGGCCGGCAAATCACTCGAGCATCATCTGGAAAAGATTTTCAGGGTAGCCGAACTTCGTTTTGAAACTCAGGTGGTAACAGAGGAAAATAAAAAACCTGACTTTATATTTCCTGACGGAACTTCATACCATAACTTTGAATTCCCTGCAGACAAATTAATCTGTCTCGGGGCCAAGACAACATGCAAGGACCGATGGCGGCAAGTAATAAACGAAGCAGACAGGATACCTGTCAAACATTTATTTACCTTACAGCAAGGGATCTCAAAAAATCAGCTTACCGAAATGTACAGCAATAATATAAAATTAGTTGTACCAAAGGCATATATCAATTCTTTTGACACATCATTCAGAGAAAGAATAATGTCATTGGAGACGTTCAATGCATTTGTCTGCGAAAAACAAAGATAGAATTACTTATTTGCGGCAGCTTGTTCAAGAACTATTTTGAACAAAGTGTTCTCCAATGCATACAACGTTTCTTTACGATGCTTGGGCTTTAGCTGACACTCCCAGACAACAAGTACTCTCCAGCCCATTTGCCTGAGCTGTGCGTACCCGGCATCGTCGCGGGCTTTGGTCTTATTAATTTTATTGCTCCACCATTCTGTGCGGGTTTCAGGCATCTTAAAATAGGGGCAGCCGGTATGTCCATGCCAAAAGCAACCATTAATAAATATAATGGTTTTAAGTTTACGTAATACAATATCAGGAGTGCCAGACAATGATTTTACATTGACACGGTAGCGAAATCCTTTACTGTAAAGGTATTTACGCACCAAAATTTCGGGTCTGGTATTCTTCCCTTTAATCCTGGACATATTGTAGCTGCGGGTAGCTTTGGTATGAACGTCGCTCATAAAATCTTTTGGCTAATTTAGTAATAAAAACTCTACGAACTTCAATAATTAGTATAAAAGATCACAAACCCGCCTGTTCTGCTTCGTATTTGTTTAAAGAATTAAAGTCATCAAAAATGGATTCGGTTGTATCGGTCCAGATGTATCTGGTTTCTGTACCTTCGGTAATAAGAACAGCATCATGTCTCGTTTCAAAATCACAAGCTTCCTGTGCAGAGGCGAAAATGGCTGCATGGTATATATTTTCAGTTCAGCATACAACCGGAAACGTTGTAGCAAAGCGTTGCTTATCTTTTGTTGAGATACAGATACCTCTAAAACCGGGCGAACATTTGTGACCTGTAATAGGCTCTGGCATTCCCAGACATATCCTATTCTGAGATTCGTATTTTCTTAGTTTCTCCCTGTTTTTGTGTATACTTCGCAAAGTATCCGACCAAACTAAACAGGTAGATTCACTACGTGTGATATGGTCAACTTCGGGTTTGTGTATATATTTCCACGCTTCGTCTTCCAAAAGAAAACGGACAGCACCAGACAGATCATTTGTCCAACCATAGGAAGGTGTTTCACTTAAAAAAAGAGTCTTATCTTCATTAGCAATAACAATGTAATAAGAAGATATTTGGGGTATAGCATCATTTAAATTTTCCATATCTTTACTAATACAGGTTGTTTATTCAAAACTTGATTCAGAAAAGTCAGCAATATATTTTATTGAATATATTACAAAGCTCAAATATAGCATATATAATATATTATTACAAGTTATTATATAAAAAAAGATATTTAAAGTTCATTATTATAACATTTAGCATGGTTATAGCAACGATAATCATTACTTTTACATTCTTAAGAGACAAAATGAGGAAACAATGGCAATCTATTTAAGGGAAATTTTAAAAGAACGGAATATTACCTTGGCTGCATTTTCGGATATGACAGGCATATCCCAGGCAAATCTCAGCAATATACTTAACAGGAAAATATCACCCACGCTGGAAACACTCGAACGCATAGCAACAGCATTGGAGTTGGATGTGGCTGATCTGTTCAGAAAAGATGAAGAGATGGAATTTATGGTTAAATACCTGGGTAAATATTATTCCATAACCAAAGGGGATGTTATCAGATTAATAAAAGATAAATACATCCTACCCGATTCTGAATAAAGGAAAAGTATTTATAATCGCCTCCTCAGGGGAGATCATTTACTTATTTATCCCTCTCCCATCGTAACAAAATGTTGGGGAAGGGTGTTTTATAGACTAAAGAATATAACGATCATGGGACACGATCATCATCATACACACGATACTTCGACCGGAAATATACGGGTTGCCTTTTTCTTGAATTTCATTTTTGCGATTATCGAACTTATTGGGGGTATTTACACCAACAGTGTTTCTATTCTGTCTGATGCGTTGCACGACTTTGGCGATTCCATTTCGCTGGGGGTTGCCTGGTATCTGCAGAAGGTGTCTGCACGGCGCAGCGACAGGTTTTACTCTTACGGCTACAAAAGGTTCTCGCTGATTGGGGCTATTTTTATATCGGTTGTTCTGCTGGCTGGTTCCGTAGTAGTGATCAAAGAGTGTATTGGTCGTATTATTGAACCTCAGATGCCCGATGCTGCCGGTATGTTTGTGCTGGCCATTCTGGGAATTATTGTAAACGGTGCGGCTGTGATTCGGTTAAAGAGGGGATCGTCGCTTAACGAACGGGCGGTTTCACTCCACATGATGGAGGATGTGCTGGGCTGGGTTGCCGTGCTTATCGTAAGTGTCGTGATGCATTTTGTGGAATGGCCTATTCTGGATCCGCTGCTTTCTATCGGAATAAGTATCTGGATTCTTACCAATGTGTACCGAAACCTGAAGGCTACCTTCCGTATTTTGCTTCAAAAGGTTCCTTCCGACGTGGACATAGAGCGACTGGAAGAGGAAATAAGGAGTACCGACCGGGTGTTGTCTATTCATGATGTGCATCTGTGGACGTTGGACGGCGAGGAGAATATTATGTCTCTGCATGCCGTTATTGCTCCGGAAACTACACTGGATGAGCAATATACGATCAAAACACAGATTAAATCGGTCTGCGCTTCGCATGGAATTGACCATGCCACCGTTGAATTCGAAACGGAGGAAGAGGCTTGTATGCAGACTAATTGCGGAACTTTTTACTAATTAACACAATTTCCACATTTTTTTGTATATTGCGAAAGTTTTTAAACAAAAACGATTGACTTATGCAAGAAATAGGCAGCTTTCTATCTCTTATAGATTCTTATATCGGGGGTTCGCAATGGTTTGTTTTGTTGTTGCTGGGAACCGGTTTTTTCTTTACGTTGTATCTTAAGTTTCCGCAGGTGCGGTTTTTTGGTCATGCCATCAAAGTGGTGTCGGGCAAATACGACCATCACCTGGACAAAGGGGATACGTCACATTTTCAATCGTTGGCCACGGCCTTGTCTGGCACGGTGGGTACCGGCAATATCGCCGGGGTGGCACTGGCTGTTCATTTGGGCGGACCGGCTGCTTTGTTCTGGATGTTTGTTTCGGCCTTTCTGGGGATGACTACCAAGATGGTGGAGGTTACGCTTTCGCATAAGTATCGCGAAACGACCGAGAAGGGATACATTTCCGGGGGACCTATGTACTACATGAAAAACCGTTTGCACATGCGCTGGTTAGCGGCCATTTTTGCACTGGCCACCATTTGCTCGTCTTTCGGTACAGGATGTCTGCCTCAGATTAACAGTATTTCCAATGCCATGTTTGCCGCTTTTGATATTCCGCTGTACGTTACAGGGGCTTTGCTTTCTGTGTTGCTGGGACTGATTATCATTGGAGGTATCACCCGCATTGCCAAAGTTACGGAGAAGCTGGTACCCTTTATGGCTGTCTTTTATTTTCTGGGAGCACTTAGCGTGGTCATTTACAATTACGAAAATATTATTCCATCGCTGGTGATGTTGTTCGATAACGTGTTGAACGGCTCTGCGGCTGCCGGTGGTTTTTTAGGTGCCGGAGTGGCGCTTGCCTTTAACCGGGGTGTAAACCGGGGACTTTTCTCCAATGAAGCGGGACAGGGATCGGCTGCTATCGCACACGCAGCGGCGAAGACCAAAGAGCCGGTTTCCGAAGGAATGGTTGCTTTACTAGAACCTTTTATCGACACCATTATTATTTGTATGCTAACAGGAATGGTATTGCTTACTTCCGGCACGTGGATGGAGAAGTACGAGAATAAGTTTCAGCAGGCCGACATGGTGTTGCTTGCCGGTACCTACAACGAGGCTGATCCTGCCCAGAAATTAGCTGTAGGGCAACACATCAAAGGCGAAAAGCTGTTGCCTTTGTACGATGGTAAGATTGTAGTAAAGGAGGGAAAGCTTACCACACCTGCCACTCTGATACATGCACGTTCGTTTGCCGAAGGGGTTCGTTTTATGCAGGGTAAGGCACTTTTTACCGGCGAACTTACTGTAAAGAAAGGCAAGATTGAACTTCCGGTCCTGAAAAGCTACCCTATCACGGTGTACGGAAAGTCGCTTCTGCACTCTGCCCCGCTTTCTACTGAAGCCTTTAAGCGGGGGTTCTTTGGAGAATGGGGACAGTTTATCATTCCTTTTTCATTGCTTATGTTTGCCTTTTCCACAGCCATTGCCTGGTCTTATTATGGCGACAGGGCAGTCACTTTTTTGTGGGGAAGCCGGTACGTGCCTGTATACCACGTTATTTATGTGCTGGGTTTCTTTTTGGCCTCGTTTACAGACACCACTCTTATCTGGATATTCTCCGGAGTAACCATCGCCTTGATGACATTACCCAATTTACTGGGTATTTTGTTGCTTCATAAAGAGGTGAAGCAGTCTGTTAATGAATATTGGAAGAAACAGACGGAGAAGTAACTCAAGCTCTCCGTTAGCTTACTTTTACACCAAAGCTGTCCAACAGTCCCAATACGGAAGGATAGCTGAAACGGGCTTTACGGAGGTTGTTTACCGTGGGATTGATGGAATAATTGAACGCCGTACGGAAGTCGGCCCCTCGCAGATCGGTCCGTTCGAAAACGGTCTGGTGCAGGTCGCATTGCAGGAAGCTGGCCTCGGCAAGGTTTGATTCGCTAAAGTTGGCTTCGCGAACGGAGCATTGGTCGAACACCGTTTTCTTGAGGTTTTTACGTATAAAGAAGGCATAATCAAGTACACACTGCCCGAAACGGACGGCAAAGAGAAAGTCGGAGCAGTCGGTAAAGTCGGTTCCCAGCAATTTACTGTTTTCGAAGCACACTCCCTTCAGTGCGGTGTTACCCAGCTTAATGTTGCTTAGGTTGCACGCCTCAAAGCGGCAATCAATAAAATTGCAGTCCAGCAGACTGGAGTTGCTGAAGTCGCACGCCAGAAAGGTACAATCCTGAAACTCCCTTCCAATCAGGCGGCTGTCGGTAAAGAGAAGCTTATCGTATACCTCGTCGGCATACCGCGTTTCATTAAATAAATCGGTCATCTTTGCCATCTGTTAGGTGGGCAAATTTAGGAGATAATTCTGAGCATACAACAATTATTTATACATTTGCAGTAAACTTCTGCAGTTATGAAGATTCCGGTATGTCTTTTACTTTGCCTTCTGTGCGCCTGTAATCCTGCACGAAAAGAGGATAATATAGTACGCGTTAAACTATTAAGGGGTCCATCGGCCATTGCTTTCGCCCAACTGATGGATACATCGGTAACGGTTAACGGCAAGTTGCTGCAGATCGAGGTGGTCGACTCGCCCGAGCTGATTCAGGCACATCTTATCAAAGGAGAAGCGGAGCTGGCTGTGCTGCCCATGTTAAGCGCAGTAAATCTGTACAACAAAGGGGTGAACTATCCATTACTTGGTTGTCCGCTGTGGGGTACATTGTATGTGGTGGGCAGAGATTCCACCTCCGGAGTGCTTCACCTCTTCGGGAGTGGGACCTCTCCCGATATTCTGACACGCTATTACCTGAACAATCACCCGGAATGGAAACCGGAACTCAATTATACCTTCGGCTCTGCAAGGGACCTTTTTACGGGGTTACTGTCCGGAACGGTCCAGACGGCGGTGCTCAGCGAGCCGTTTGTGAGCATGGCATTAAAGAAGGACAGCACTGTACGGCTTGTGGCCGACCTGAACCGTCCGGATCCGGATGCACAGGGATTTGCACAAACAGCTATCGTGCTTAGCGAAAGGGGTATGCAAATGCAGCCGACGCTTGATTCGTTGCTTCGTGCTTCGTGCCGCTTTGCCGTAGAACAACCCGATCAGGCGATACGTATCCTTGAGGAGAAGGGTATTTTCGCCAAGGGTATGCTTACCGAAAGCAGTATTCACCGTTGCCGCATCGACTATGTGCCTGCCTGCCGGGCCAAAGAGGCGGTACAGAATCTGCTTACAATTATATTGGCTTACGAACCGAAGGCTTTGGGCGGCAAGCTGCCCGATGATACATTCTTTTTATGCGAACACTGAAGAAGAGCATACGTACCTTGCTTTCCATCGGCATTTTATGTCTGGCATGGGAGGTGCTGGCGATAACGGCCAACAATCCTGCTTTGGTGCCGGGGTTGCCGGAGTTGTTTGTTGCCTTGGGTAAGCTGTGGGTAACTCCGGAGTTTTACCTGTCTGTACTGGCTACATTGGGCAGAGGTGTTGCAGGATTACTGGTTTCGGGGGTACTTGCCCTGTTGTTTGCGTTGTTGTTTGCCCGGCATGAACAATTATACGGGTTATTCAAACCGTTGCTCACCCTGATGCGGTCGGTTCCTGTTATCTCTTTTATTTTGCTTGCCTTGCTGTTTCTGCAGCCGGAGCAGATTCCTTTTATGATTGCCTTCCTTACCATGTTTCCGTTGCTGAGCGAGAATCTTACCAAGGGATTGCTGCACTTGCTTGCTCCGCTGTCGGTGATGGGTATGGTGTTCCATATGAACCGTACCAACCGGTTCACGCAGATTGTATATCCGCAGATTAAGCCTTTTCTTTTCAGTGGTTTGGCATC
>NZ_JBFWMI010000007.1:0-24357 GCF_050251695.1 Macellibacteroides sp. | reverse complement strand
CTTTACTGCTGATGGACGAACCGTTCAAAGGGCTCGACGAGGCGCTTACCGCTCGGATCATCAATCAGATCAAAGCATTGCACAAAATCAATAAACAGACTATTATCTTTGTATCGCATCAGCCGGACTCGTTGTCCTTGCTGGCAGACGAAACAATAAAACTATAACAAATGACTGAAATATTTTATTCACTTATCTCCAAGGCGTTGGGCATTCCTGCGCGTCAGGTTGAAAAAACAATGGGGTTGCTGGACGAAGGGGCTACCATTCCTTTTATTAGCCGGTACCGCAAAGAGGTGACCGGTGGCCTGGATGAGGTGCAGATTGGGGATATTAACGATCATTACGGCAAATTAAAGGAGGTAAGTAAACGTAAGGAGACGATACTGGCTTCTATTGATGAACAGGGTAAGCTTACCCCCGAACTTAAAAAACGCATTGAGACATCGTGGAATAGCACGGAGCTGGAAGATATTTACCTGCCTTACAAGCCGAAACGGCAGACCAAAGCGGAGATTGCCCGCAAAAAGGGGTTGGAGCCTCTGGCTACCTTACTTATGCTTCAAACAGCTCAGGATAGTACCAAAGCGGCATCGCCTTACGTGAAAGGTGATGTTAAGGATGTACGTGAGGCGCTTCAGGGTGCCCGGGATATTATTGCCGAATGGGTGAACGAGGACGAGCAGGCTCGTAATACAGTACGTAATTCATTTTCGCGGACGGCTGTTATTTCATCCAAAGTGGTTAAGGGCAAGGAAGAGGAAGGTAGCAAGTATCGCGACTATTTCGACTTCAGCGAATCGTTGAACCGCTGTTCGTCTCACCGGTTGCTTGCTCTGCGCCGTGGTGAGGCTGAAGGTTTTTTGAGGGTGTCTATCTCGCCGGATGCCGAAGGGTGTATCGAGAGACTGAACCGACGGTTCGTTAAGGGGCGTTCTGATACGTCTGCACAGGTGGAAGAGGCGGTTGGTGATTCCTTCAAAAGGTTATTGAAACCGTCTATCGAAACCGAATTTGCCAACCTCAGCAAAATGAAGGCTGATGAGGAGGCAATCCGGGTATTCTCCGAAAACCTTCGCCAGCTGTTACTGTCGCCTCCCCTTGGTCAGAAAAGGGTATTGGGCGTGGATCCGGGTTATCGCACGGGATGTAAGGTGGTGTGTCTGGATGCCCAGGGTAATCTGGTCCATAACGAAGCCATCTACCCTCACCCACCCCAGAACGAGAAGGGAAAGGCTGCTTCAAAAGTAGCGCAGCTGGTTAGCACCTATGCCATTGATGCCATTGCCATAGGAAACGGAACGGCCAGCAGGGAAACGGAGCAGTTTATCACCGGTATCCGATACGATCGCAAGGTACAGGTATTTGTGGTGAGTGAGAACGGTGCATCAGTCTATTCGGCCTCTAAAATTGCCCGCGAGGAGTTTCCTGAATACGACGTAACCGTACGTGGTGCCGTGAGCATAGGCAGAAGGTTGATGGATCCGTTGGCCGAACTGGTAAAGATTGATCCCAAAAGCATTGGTGTGGGACAATACCAGCACGATGTGGAACAGGGAGCACTGAAGAAAAGTCTGGATCAGACTGTGGAGAGTTGTGTGAATCTGGTGGGTGTGGATGTAAATACAGCCAGCAAGCACCTGCTTACGTATATTTCGGGACTTGGGCCGACGCTTGCACAGAACATCGTTAACTACCGTGCAGAACATGGCCCGTTTGTTTCACGAAGAGAGCTTCTGAAGGTTCCTCGGATGGGAGAAAAAGCTTTCGAGCAGTCGGCAGGCTTCCTTCGCATCACCAGCGGCAAAAATCCGTTGGATAATTCGGCAGTGCATCCCGAAAGTTACTCCATTGTGGAACAAATGGCTAAGGATCTGAATTGTACTGTTTCGGAACTGATCGCCAACAAAGAGCTTAAAAAGAAATTGAATCTGCAGAAGTACGTAAGTGCTACGATAGGGATGCCTACACTGACAGATATCATGGAAGAGTTGGATAAACCCGGCAGGGATCCGCGCCAGACCATCAAGGTGTTCGAGTTTGATCCGAACGTAAAGAAACTGGAAGACCTGAAAGAGGGGATGGTTTTACCGGGTATTGTTACCAACATCACGGCCTTCGGCTGTTTTGTGGATGTGGGTATCAAGGAAAACGGATTGGTACATATTTCGGAAATGGCCGACAGGTTTATCACCGATCCCACCCAGGTGGTGAGCATGCACCAGCATGTGCAAGTACGGGTTCAAAGCGTTGATTTAGTACGTAAGCGCGTTCAACTATCGATGAAAGGGTTAGCAAATGAAAGTAAATAAGACGAATGTTGCCAGGTTACTGGACAAAGCCAAAGTGGCCTACGAACTGATTCCTTATGAGGTGGACGAAAGTGATCTGAGTGCCATACACGTAGCTGAGCAATTGGGAGAAGATGTGAACCAGGTTTTTAAAACGCTGGTACTGAAAGGCGATAAAACGGGTTTCTTTGTATGTGTGATTCCGGGACAGGAGGAGGTGGATCTTAAGTTAGCCGCCAAAGTTTCGGGCAACAAGAATTGTGATATGATTCCCATGAAGGAGTTGCTTCCTACTACCGGATACATCCGGGGGGCTTGTTCTCCCGTTGGCATGAAAAAACAGTTTCCCACTTTTATTCATGAAACTTGTCTGAATTACCAGCAGATTTATGTGAGTGCGGGACAACGGGGACTACAAATCAGACTTTCTCCCTCTGATCTTATAAGAGAGGTTAGGGCTACGGTTTGTGTATTACTATAGATATTTAGCAGAATAACGCGACACTTTTTAGACTATATAGGGCGGGGATGCAAAAAAATGCATCTCCGCTTTATTTTTTTGTATTTTTTCATAGGGTATTTGATGGGTGGGCGATCTTAGAAGTACAAACAAGAATTGGAAGTATCCACACTAAAAACGTACAAATATGAAAACCAGGATGTATTTTTTATTTGGTTATCTGATGACGGCACTTTTGCTTCTCAGCAGTTACCCGTTGCAGGCTCAGGAAGAGGGCAACTATTTTATTGTAAGCGGAACAGTTAAAGACAAACAGACAAAGAAAAAACTTGAGTATGTAAATATCTCTGTTCCGGGAACCAACGTT
The DNA here is from genome assembly GCF_050251695.1 of Macellibacteroides sp. NCBI lineage: Bacteria > Pseudomonadati > Bacteroidota > Bacteroidia > Bacteroidales > Porphyromonadaceae > Macellibacteroides > Macellibacteroides sp. Next base: position 21,239 of record NZ_JBFWMI010000007.1, on the reverse strand, counting down.
GGTACCATTACCAACTCCGACGGTGAATTCACCATCAAGGTGCAGGACTCCCTGCAGGCCAAGGTGGTAGAAATTTCCCATATAGGTTACTACAATTACCGGATCGCGTTGACAGGTAATGATATGGTAGATGAAAACGTAATGCTTACTCAGAATGCGAATGTGCTGGAAGAGGTGGTTGTAAGAGCCCACGATCCGAGAATGCTTGTTGAGGAGGCTATGAACAGGATTGGTAAGAACTACAGTGAAAAGCCTACATTGCTAACTGGTTTCTACCGTGAAACGGCTCAGAAAGGCAAACGTTACATCAATATCTCAGAAGCAATTATCGATGTTTATAAAACTCCGTACGATGAGGATGCTTCCCGAGACCGTGTTCAGATTTTTAAAGGACGTGCTTTGTTAAGTCAGAAAGCCAGTGATACCCTGATTGTAAAACTTTTGGGTGGTCCGAATCTTTCACTTTACGTGGATATAGTAAAGAATCCGGATATTTTACTGGATAAGACAACTCTTGGCTACTTTAGCTTCCGTATGGAAGAGTCTGTAGTGATGGACAACCGCCCGCAGTATGTAATCAGCTTCCAGCCGCAGGCTATCCTACCCTACGCGCTGCACTATGGAAAATTGTATATCGACAAAGAAAGTCTGGCCTTTACAAGAGCTGAGTTTAACCTCAATATGGAAGACCGGGACAAAGCTACCAGTGCCATCTTAAAGAAAAAACCAGCCGGACTTCGCTTTCGCCCTGTCGAAGTTTCCTTCCTGGTTACTTACAAGCAGGTGAATGGTAAAAGCTATCTGAATTACATACGCAATGAGGTACGATTTAAATGTGACTGGAAACGCAGGTTATTCTCTACCAACTATGCCATGGTTTCCGAAATGGTGGTTACCGATAGCAAAGATCAGGCTGTAAATGCGATTCCATACAAAATGTCATTCAAATCAAGCCAGTCTTTATCTGATAAGGTCAGCGACTTCAGAGACGAAAACTTCTGGGGATCCTATAACATTATCGAGCCGACCGAATCTTTGGAAAAAGCAGCAAATAAATTGAGAAAACAACAGGAGTGATTGCTAACTTTTCCTATATTTGAAATTCATTTCAAATAATATCGCGGCATGCTGAATGATCTGATACTGATTGGGAAAATAAAGGAGGGCGACATAAAGGCGTACGAGGGGCTGTTCAGGCTCTATTACGAGCCTTTATGCCGCTATGCCGTTACCTACGTGAACCGGATGGAAATTGCTGAAGAGATTGTACAGGACCTGTTCTATATTTTCTGGAAAGAAAGAAGTAAACTACCTGTATTTCAATCTGTAAAAGCGTATCTTTACGGTGCGGTACGCAATCGGTCGTTGCAACACATCGAACATTTGCTGGTACAAGACAAATACCGTGAAGAGCGGTTGAACGAAGATACGGACAACGATTTTCAAACACCCCTTGAGTCTTTGGAATATAAAGAGCTTCAGGAACGGGTTGAGAAGACAATACAGAACTTCCCTGAACGCAGACAACGGATTTTTCGCATGCACCGTTTTGAAGGAAAAAAATACACGGAGATTTCGGCCGAGCTTGCACTCTCGGTTAAAACAATTGAGGCTGAAATGACCAAAGCTCTCCAAACATTGAGAAAGGAGATCGATTTATACATACATACAAGGTAAAAAAATGAAAGATAGAAATTTACATACAGATCAGACAGTACATACAGATCAGGCATGGAATGAATTGTATTCGCGGCTGGAACAAGATAATTTGATTCCGGCTCGTGGACAAAAGCGTTTGATGCGTCCCGTATTTGCGGGTATGGCTGCTGCTATTGCGGTGCTTTGCCTTTGCGGTGCACTGGGGATCTGGTTGTTAAACGACTGGGGAACAGATGAGCGTCTTCTCTCTCTTAAAAACGGTCCCGAAGACAATACGCTGGTAACGACTCTTGAAGATGGATCAATCATCTATTTAGCTCAGGATGCCACTTTAAGCTACCCAGAACATTTTGAAGCCGACAAGCGGTTGGTTAAGCTGGACGGTAATGCATTGTTTGATGTAAGTGGCAATAAACAGAGACCTTTCCTTATTGAAACAAAATATACCACTATTGAGGTGGTTGGTACAGCTTTCAATGTAAAAAACAATGGTAAAAATGATTTTGAATTATCAGTTCAGCGGGGATTGGTTAAAGTAACCCGTCTTGATAACGGTGAAAGTTCGTTTGTTAAGGCCGGAGAAACCGTAATATTGAATAAGAACTTATTTTTGAAAAGTCCGACAAGCGATATGGATCAGTTTGCCCGGTACACGGAACGGATTCAGTTTAAGGATGAGACCCTCGCTAATATTGTAAGGGTTATCAACCGAATGTCTTCGCAGCCCGTACAGCTATCTTCTTCCGAACTCGAAAACAGACGGCTTACAGTTAGCTTTTACGACAATTCCCCGGCTGCTATGACTGAGCTTATTTGTCTTGCGCTGGGACTGACAAGTGAACAGAAGGAAGATACGTTGGTTATATCGGCTCCTTAAATAAATAATGGAATGAAAACTAAAGCCAACCTTTGTCTTCGTATGTTGCATGGATTGATACTATGCTTTATAGTATTACCCATCCTTGCACAGGAAAGCAATGTGTTGGATAAGCGCATCCGGCTACCCAAAAGTAAAGGTTCTATTTATCAGCTGCTTAATTTAGTGACCGACCGCTCCGATCACCTGTTTATTTACGATAGCAAGGTAGTAAATAACGAACAGAAAGGAAAAATTGCAAAAGGGACTTACACGGTGAGGGAAGCTATTCACGAAATTACAGGAAACAGCAAATTGGGAATGCGTGTAATAGGCAGGCATATCCTGCTTTACATTCCCACTGATACTATTAAAGTTCCTAGAGTAAAACCAATCCAATCCGATTCTGTAAGTTACACCTTGATAGAAGGGTCTGTTCACGACCGGTTGAATGAAGAGATAATTCCTTTTGCATCTGTTAATGTGCTTCATTCTTCGATCGGCACTATCACCAATCAAAACGGAGCCTTTAGATTGAAGGTTCCAGATTCAATACCAAATAAGACAATCCATATCTCGCATGTGGGATATCAACCGGTTGACCTGAACATTGATTTGTTGAGCAACAGCAACAGTCAGATTTATCTGGATCCACGTGTAGTTTCCATCCAGGAGATTATTGTGAGCCTGGATAATCCAATCAAAATTATTAATGATATGCTGGCAGGTATTAGGGAGAATTATCCGGATAAACCCTCTTATCTCACCTCTTTTTACCGCGAAGGAATAGAGTATAAGAAAAAATTCGTCAGCTTGTCTGAGGCTGTTTTCAAAGTGTATAAAGCCAGCTATCATTCGTCGTCTGCCGATCAGGTAAAACTGCTTAAGATGAGGAAAATCACCAATGAAGCAGTAAAAGATACCATTATATTAAAAATGAAATCGGGAATCAATGCGTCTCTGATGCTGGATCTGATTAAGAACATTCCTGATTTTCTATCTCTGGAAGGATTGGACAGGTATAATTTCAGTCAGTCGGACCTGACTGTTATTGACGACAAATTGGCACATGTTATCTCTTTCGTGCAAAACAAGAATGAAAATAGTCCGCTTTACAAAGGAGAACTCTACATTGATGCCGCCAATAAAGCCTTACTTCGGGTTAATTTCGAGATCAATCCCTTCTACATCCGCAAAGCAACTGACATGTTAATTGTGAAAAAAAGTAAGCTTTATGATCTAGAGCCTCAGGCGGTTCGTTACACCGTTTCCTACAAACAACTTAACAGCAAATACTACATAAATCACATTCGTGGAGATCTGGATTTTAAGGTAAAAAGGAAGAAAGCATTTTTTGGAAATTCAACACTGCATACTTGGTTTGAAATGGTTACATGTAAAATAGACACTGCTGATGTAACCCGTTTCACCAGAAATGAAATGCTCCCGACAAGAACTGTTTTTGCTGAAACCAATTTTACTTACGATGAAAACTTCTGGGAAGGTTTTAATGTTATTCTACCGGAAGAAAAGTTGAATGAAGCAATTACCCGTATTTCTTCCAAAATAGAAGAAACAGGGTATTGATTCATTATTAATTATGATTGAAGCATATCCAGCAACATTAATAAAGCCATATTACTTGCACGCAGCATATTCTGTTCACGGTTGGTACCGAAGTGGAATAATTCAGACCTTACCTTATCGCGGCAGGCTGCAGCAATCCAGACAGTTCCTACAGGTTTCTCGGGGGTTCCTCCACTAGGACCGGCAATGCCGGATGTAGCCACAGAGCAATCGCAACCAAGCGTAAGCAAGGTGCCCTTGGCCATTTGTTCTACTACTTCTTTGCTTACTGCCCCCTTTTCTGAAAGGTCAAGTGGTGATACACCCAACAGTTGCTCCTTTACACGATTGGCATAACAGACTATACTGCCAACAAAATAAGCTGAGCTTCCGGGGATGGAAGTTAGTTGGGCTGCAATACGGCCCCCTGTACAACTTTCGGCTGTACCAAGAGTGAGATTCATTTTTATCAGCAGCTCGCCAATCATCTCATGTACGGGCTTATCTTCCTCAACTATAATATTTTCACCTAAGATTTCACGCAACTTTAACGCTTGCTCGGTTATAATTCGTAATGCTTCCGATTCTGTATCACAATAGGCAGATAATCGTAATCTAATAATCCCGGGCTGAGGCAGATAAGCTAATTTAATGTATTCGGGCAGCGCTTCTTCAAATTCCGTTAGCTTAATAGCCAACAAAGATTCAGTGTGGCCTTTTACCCAACAAGTATGATGTTTAATGTATACGTCCTGAAGAAACTTTTTTTTGAGTCGTGGAATTATCTCGTTGCTCATTATCCATTTCATTTCGTACGGGACTCCGGGCATGGAAACCAGAATCTTACCATTTCTTTCAAACCAGGTTACAGGAGCTGTTCCGGCGGTATTCTGAATAACGGTGCAATCTTCAGGCACCAAAGCCTGATTGCGGGTAAGTTCATTCATAACTCTACCACCACGAGAGAAGATTGTTTCTATATTTTCATAAACTTCTTGAGAAAAACGTAAGCGGGTATGAAAATATTTACACAGTGTCTGCTTTGTAATATCGTCTTTTGTCGGCCCGATACCTCCGGTAACCAATACGATCTGAGCCCGGTTCATTGCGGCATCAAACGCATCAAGCATATCCTGTTCGTTGTCGCCCACCGTAGTACGCCACACGACACGAAATCCTTCATTTCCGAGCGCCTGACCAATCCAGGCAGAATTGGTATCTACAACCTGACCAATCAAAAGCTCGTCTCCAATGGTGATAATCTCTACATTCATAACACGATAATTTATAAAACCACTCTTGAGAATGGTGCCGCATCCATTGCGCAAAAATCTTTATCCATGTATTTATAGTACCCGGTAATGGCTACCATTGCTGCATTATCAGTAGTAAATGCGAATTTAGGGATATGAATTTTCCATCCGTAACGGGCGGCATGATCATGAAACGCGTCCCTAAGTCCCGTATTGGCAGAAACCCCTCCAGCCACAGCAACCTCTTTGATATTTAAATCTTTTGCTGCTTTACGCAACTTTGTCATCAGAATATCAATCACGGTAGACTGAAGCGAAGCACATAAATCTGCTTTATTATTTTCAATAAAATCCGGATCCTCCTTCAATCGGTCACGTAAAGTATAAAGGAAAGAGGTCTTCAATCCACTGAAACTATAGTCATACCCCTGAATATGTGGTTTATTAAACTCAAAAGCTTTCGGATTACCTTCATTAGCCAAACGATTCACAACAGGTCCGCCAGGATAACCTAATCCCATAACTTTTGCACACTTATCAAAAGCTTCTCCTGCTGCATCATCAATCGTTTGTCCTATTACTTCCATGTCATTATAGGCGTTCACCTTTATTATCTGAGAATTTCCCCCAGATACCAGTAAGCAAAGAAATGGATAGGTTGGCTGATCTGTATCATCGGGAGTTTCTTTTATAAAATGAGCCAATACATGCGCTTGCAGGTGATTGATTTCTATCATTGGTATCCCTAGCGATGCTGAGAAACCTTTGGCAAAAGATGTTCCTACAAGCAATGAGCCCATTAATCCGGGACCTCGGGTAAAAGCAACAGCACTTAATTCTGATTTATCAATTCCTGCACGTTTAATAGCTTCTGCTACCACAGGAATAATATTTTGCTGGTGAGCACGCGATGCAAGCTCGGGGACAACGCCTCCGTAGGACTGATGTACAGCCTGGCCGGCTATGATGTTGGACAACAATACGCCATCTCTGATTACAGATGCCGAAGTGTCATCACAAGATGATTCGATTCCAAGGATTGTTATGGACATACTATATTCTTTTTTTCTGCAAATTAACAAAATCTATCGCGATATTGTTGTAGTTTTGTACTTAAAATATAGTAAAGGTATCAGAGGTCTTAAATACATAATAATTTTTCTTCTTTTTATATTCTGGATATTCTATGCCGTACCGGTAATTCTGTTACATATACCCTATGTGCAACAGAAAATCGCACATACAGCGTCTAAAGAATTATCCGAGTACTTGCGTGTACCCGTAAAAGTTGGAAAAGTTGATTTTGAATGGTTTCACAGTATTGTGCTTGAAGATTTGTATTTGGAGGATCAGCATAAATCCGTACTTTTCAAAGCGAACCATGTTTCTGCGGGATTTGAGTTACTACCAGCATTGAAGGGTAAATTTGTTTTCACAACAGTAAGATTGTTTGGATTCGATTTGCATCTAAAAAAAGCAACTCCCCAGGAAAAGTTAAATCTTCAATTTATTATTGATGCCTTTGCAAGCAAGGATTCCGTAAAAAAAGAGACCAACGTTGATTTAAAGTTTAACTCAGTACTCGTTCGTAAAGGGAATGTGTCATTCGATGTGAGCAGTACTCCCGAAACTCCTGGTAAATTTAACGGAAAGCATGTAGCTATAAAGAATATAAGCGCCAAGATATCCATCAAGGCTTTCAATAAGGACAGTATTAATGCCTCTATCAAGAAACTTAGCTTTACTGAGAAATCTGGATTCGAATTAAACAAGCTAACGCTCAATCTTACTGCAAATAAAGATAGTGCTTCTATTCAAAATTTTGAGGTTAAATTACCTCAAACCGCTTTAAAGATCGATAGGGCAAATGTGGACCTGACACAAGTAGACAGTATAGGACAGCTGGTTGATAATGCCAAGTTAACCTTACGGATAGCTCCATCGGAAGTATGCTTGAAAGATCTTGCCTCATTTGTTCCTGCTTTTCAGAATTTTGCCGACATTATCGAAATGTCGGCCGAAGTTTCAGGTAGTGTTGACAATATTGATCTGAAAAGACTTACTGTAAAGTACAGCGACAAAATGTTATTCTTAGGCAAGATGGAACTGAAAGGTATCACCCATCCGGAAGAAGCCTATGTGTTTGGTCAGGTTAACAAAATGTACCTGACTACCGGAGGTATTCAAGGCCTGGCGAATAACTTCAGCAGTAAACCTGTGGTTTTACCACGGGAGATTGTCAAATTGGGAACAATCAACTTTACAGGAGAAATTTCTGGTTTTTTTGATAATCTGGTAGCATTCGGCAGATTATCATCAGCTATCGGTGCAATTCAAACCGACTTAATTTTTGGAAGAAATAAATCAAAGGGAATTGACTCTTATCTAAAGGGTCATATGGCGACTTCCGGTCTTAAAATTAATGAACTTTTTGATGCCGGAAATCCATATGGAAATGTTGCCTTTGATATAACACTTGACTCCCAACGACCGGCAAACGGTAATTTTTCAGGAAATGTGAAAGCGCTCGTAACCGAAGTCGATTTTAAAGGCTACACTTATAAGAATGTAAATCTTACCGGGAATTTCAAGAAGAACGGTTTTAATGGGATGATTAAAGTTGATGATCCGAATGGAACATTATATGCCGAGGGCCTATTTGAACACCGTGGTAAAAATTCTGTTTTTAATTTTGTTGCAGACTTAAAGAGCTTTCGGCCTGATAAGCTTCATCTTACCAATGCATATGATTCTCCTGAGATATCAGGTACGTTAAAAGCCGATTTTACAGGGAATACGATTGATAATGTTGAGGGTAATATCCGCATTGACAGCCTGTCATTTAAAACAGCTCCCAGCGAATTTTTCATCAACAAATTTCAAATCGCTGCTTCAGGGCATTCTTTAGACAGAAGGCTAACCATCACATCCGACGTTATTAACGGAGAAATTAACGGATCATATTCATTTGAAACTATAATTCCCAGCCTGATGAATACCTTTAAAGGATATCTTCCGGCATTAATCAAGGCAACTCAGAAAGAAAAGAAAACCAAAGAGAATAACTTCTCATTACTGCTTACGATAGAAAATACCGATAGTATTTCCAAAACGCTTAAACTTCCTGTAACGATTGTAAACCAATCTCGTATTGTGGGACACTACAATAACAAATACAATAAATTCAGAGTTGAAGCATTTCTTCCGGGATTTAAAGTTGGTGCTTCGGCCTTCGAATCGGGATATATGGTATGCGATAATCCCACTGATGAAATCGTTCTTCATGTTAAAGCAACTAACTTTAACAACAAGGGACTTAAAAACTACCTTGATCTTTCTTTAAATGCAAAAAACGATAGAATTAATTCTCTTATCAGTTGGGCAAACAATAAATCAAAAACTTTCAAAGCAGATTTATCTTCGTCTACCCACTTTGTAATGCAGGAACAAGAAGCTGGACCTGCCAAATTAAGGACTGAAATAGAACTGAATCAAAGTCCGATTATTGTTAATGATTCTCTTTGGCAAATAGAGCCATCCAATATCTTCATTGAAAACGGGAGAATTATGATTGATAATTTTTACGCTTATCACGATGATCAGTTTATTCGATTGGATGGAGATGTTTCCAAAACACCCACAGACACGCTCAAGCTTGACTTAAAAGATGTAGAACTCAGCTATATTTTCGACATAGTAAATATTCCGGTACTACAATTCGGCGGAAAGGCGACAGGAACCTTTAATCTGAATGATCTTTATGGTAGCCGTGTATTAAATACGGATCTGGAAATAGAAAACTTTTCATTCAACAAAGTTCCCTTTGGTAAATTAAATCTATACAGTGAGTGGGACGATCAGCAGCAAGGAATCATGATGCTTGGCAGCATTTATAAAAATGACAGTACATGGACTGATATTAATGGATTTATTTACCCGGTTGGTGAAAAATCCGGACTATCGCTTTACTTTGATGCGAATGATATTGATATTTCTTTTTTGCAACCTTTTATGCAGAACATTGCGAAGAACATCAAAGGAAGTGGATTTGGTAATGTTCATTTGTTCGGTCCGTTCAGTAAGCTTACAGTAGAAGGTGAAGCATTGATTAAAGACGGAGGTCTCGGTATCGATTATCTGAATACCTATTATACTTTTACAGATTCAATACATCTTACGCCGGAAACAATCCGTGTAAAAGACCTTACTCTGTACGATAAAGACGGAAATAAAGGGAAGGTAAACGGAGAGGTAAATCATCAATTTTTCAGAGACTTCAATTTCAAAGCGACTGTACAGGCAGACAATATGCTATTATACAATGCCACTCCACGTCAGAATCCCCAGATTTCGGGAACAGCCTACGGAAGTGGTTCGGCTACGATACAAGGGAACGAACAACTCATTAACTTTGATATAAATATGAGAAGTAATCCCGGCACTTCCATTGCATTGAATTTTATGGAGGGTTCTAAAGCCATGGAATACGACTTTATCAACTTTGTTGAAAAAGACACAATTGCCACTGATAGTAAAGGAAGTAGTCTTTCCTCAGAAAAGAAACAAAATTCATCTGGAGGTGCAGAATACCGAATGAACTTTTTACTGGATCTAACACCCGATGCACAAATTGAACTTGTAATGGATCCTGTATCCGGAGATAAGATTAAGGGGTATGGGAATGGCAATATGCAAATCCAGTACGGTACAAAAACTGATTTACGAATGTATGGAGCATACAGCATAGAAAGCGGAAGTTATAATTTCAGTCTCCAGCAGGTTATCCAGAAAGACTTTAATTTAAGGGAAGGAAGTACAGTATCTTTCCGAGGCGATCCGTTTGATGCCAATCTGGATATCAATGCAATTTATAGTTTGACTGCCAATTTAGGGGATTTGGATGAATCTTTGGCACAGGAAAGTGCCCGGACCAATGTGCCTGTAAACTGTGTATTGAATTTAAATGGAGTATTAAGGAGTCCGACTATTTCTTTTGATTTGGAACTCCCCAATTCGAATGAAGAGCTTGAAAGAAAAATGCGTAGCTTGGTCGACACCGAGGAAATGATGACCCGCCAGGTTGTCTACCTATTGGTTTTAAACAAATTCTATACGCCCGATTATGCCATGGTCAGCTCCACTACATCAGGCTTTGCATCGGTAGCTTCTTCGGCCATATCATCGCAACTATCCAACATTCTAAGCAGCATAACAGACAAAGTGCAGATTGGAACAAACATACGGGCCAGTGAGTCATCCTTTACGGATACAGAAGTTGAAATGATGCTTTCGAGTCAGCTTTTGGATAACAGACTCCTATTTAACGGGAATTTCGGGTATAAGAATAACCCAACACAACCCAGAACATTTGTCGGAGAATTTGATTTGGAATATAAACTAAACAAAAGTGGAGAAATAAGGTTAAAAGCCTACAACCACTCCAATGACATGTACAAATATCTTAAATCTGCTCTCACAACTCAAGGAGTTGGCATCATGTTTAAAAAGGACTTTGATCGCCTGGGTGATATTTTCCGTAAGCGCAGAAGATACCAGCTTATACCAGCCGACTCAACCAAAAACACTTCCAACAGACTTATAATAAACTAAAAAAACAAGTACTAAAATGAAACAGATTAACAACACGCTTTTAAGAAGCATTTTTGCCATATTATTAGGATTAATGTTGATCCTGTGGACAGAGCTGGCCATTCTTTATTTAGTAATGACAATCGGTGTATTATTTATATTCCCCGGGATCATATCGCTACTATCCTATTTTACACAAAGAAAGCAGCAATCTGCAAGTAAAGCAATATTCCCGATTGAAAGTGCCGGAAGTATACTGTTTGGAGCCTGGCTACTTATTATGCCTGAATTCTTTGTTAACATTCTGATGTACATATTTGGGGGATTGCTTCTAATCGCAGGTATCCATCAGCTGATAACCCTGATTTTAGCTCGGAAATGGAATATTATCCCGTGGCTATTTTACATTATGCCAACAATCACCTTAGCAATCGGAATTATAATCATTGTTTATCCGTTTGCGGTAATAACAAACACCTTCATTCTATTTGGTGCGACCTCAATCTTTTACGGACTGTGTGAAGCTATTAGCTGGCTCAGATTCAGAAAAAGGTAAATCAGGACTTCCTGTACTCCATTGGCGATATTCCCATATATTTCTTAAAGAATTTACCAAAAGTAGACTGATCCGAAAAGTTTAACATATCGGCAACCTGCTGAATGGTGGAGTTGGGGGTTTTAAGCAGAACTTTAGCCTCCATCAAAAGAGCTTCGTCAATCCACTTACTGGCAGATTTTCCGGTAAGTTCTTTAAGTATAAGAGATAGATATTGTGGAGTGATGCACAATTTTTCGGCATAAAAATTTACGCCATGCTCGCTTTTACTGTGCGTTAACAGTAACTCCAGAAAATGTTGAAACATCTCTTCTTTTCTGGTTAAGACAGGTTGTTTGTGAATACTCTCCTTATCTACAAATATATTACCCAATTCCAACGTAAACCCGATAAATGTATTACGTAGCACTTCGAGCTGAAAGTGATGATTTTTTAATCTGATCTTATTTATGAACAGCTTCATATAATCATTTAACAAGACGGCTTCTTCAGGTTCAAGCAATACATACGGATTTTTTCGAAGCTGCATATACAAGGTTGCCGAAGGAGGGGTTTTAATAGAACTGCATTCATCCAGAAAATTCTGCGACAGAATAAGAAGTTTTGCTTTAAAATCTTCGCTTCTCGAATATACCTGAATTGTATGTGTCGGCATTATCATCAATAAACTAGGATTCATCAGAGTATGCAATGTAAAGTCAATCCCAACTTTCGCCGTACCCTGAAGTACCAGGATAAACATTACAGCATTGATTCGCAAAGGAGATGTATAAAGATCGTCCGGATTCTCCGACGGGAAATGAGATCCTTCAGCACTTGCAACAATTACATCGTTATTGAAATTATCACTGCTTAGAATTTCTTTATTTAATTCTATGATTTCAAAAGATGGCAAATGTATCATAAAAGTTAATTATATATTTGCAAATATAAACAATAATAAAATACAACATCCATTTTATCATGTTTCATTTTTCACCAAAGTTGCTTTAATTTTGACATATAATTAAGATATAAAACATAAAGAAATTCGATTTTGACTAACTCTGTAACGGAATAAACCTTTCCAGTTTTCTTAATATAAAAGAAATTTGCACATTCAACTAAATTCAAATTTCAGACTCAGTAAGAATGATAAAGGATCAGATAATGATAACAGCTTACGACCTCTTCGCTCAAAATGGCATAAAGAGTGTTAGCATGGATGATATAGCACGGTCGATGGGAATTTCAAAAAGAACCATTTACGAATTTTACACTGATAAAGAAGATTTATTGTGTAGAGGGATTGTATATACTTACAACCGGTTTAAAAAGCTATTGAGCACATATGAATCAGAATCTGAAACTGTAATTGAAGCTATTCTCGGATTTTATCACGAGCTGATTAAACATCCCAAATGCTACAACAAAAAGTTTTATGCGGATTTGAAGCGCTATCCAAGGGCAATGGAAATAGAATCACTTTACAAAAGTGAGTTCTCTGAAACATGCAGGAGGTTATTCGACAGAGGAGTTAAAGAGGGCGTTTTTATGTCTGAGATAAACTTTGAATTGATAACATTGATAGCCAACAAGCACATCAATATGCTGGAACCATCGAAAGCTTTTTCCAGTCACTCTCTGGTAGAGATATATAGTACTGTTGTTTATCTCTTTTTGAGAGGTATCAGTACTGATAAAGGACAAGAAATTATAAGACATTATGCTTTGACATCCAAAGTATTCCATTCATAAACATAAAATAAAGTAACAATCAAAATAATCTGTAAATGAAAAAATTATCGATAAGTAAGAAGATGCTGCTGGCAATACTTATACTATTGCCCTCAACGGATTTTACTTTGAGCGCCCAGGATACATTGAAACTGGATCTGAGTAAAGCCTTAGAGATCGCCTTAAGTGAAAATCCCACCGTAAAGGTTGCGAATAAAGAAATTGAAAAGAAAAAGTATGCCCAAAAAGGTGCCTATGCCCCACTGTTTCCTCAAATTAACTTTTCGGCCGATTATAACCGGACTTTGAAAAAGCAGGTTATGTATCTTGATGGATTCGGAGCCATGGGAGGAGGATCTGAAACAACAACACCCACCGAAGGAACAGAAACTATGGATATAAGTAAAGGAATTGAAGTAGGTCGTGATAATAACTGGAGCTATGGTTTTAATGCGTCCATGCCACTTGTTGCACCAACACTTTGGAAAAGCCTTACTATATCGGCCATTGATGTGGAACTTGCAGTTGAAAAGGCCCGTTCATCAAAAATAGCCATGGTAAATCAGGTAAAGAAAAGCTTCTATGGAGTGCTGCTGGCAAACGACTCTTACCGGGTTTTTAAAAGCAGCTACGACAATTCCATGGAAAACTACCAGGATATTAAAAAGAAGTTTGATCAGGGACTGGTTGCCGAATATGATTTGATTAGAGCAGATGTAAGTGTAAAGAATGCCATTCCAAATATGCTTCAAGCCGAAAACGCGCTGACACTTGCCAAATGGCAGCTTAAAGCCCTTTTAGGTATGGACCTGGATCTTGCCATAGATTGCGAAGGCAAACTTACAGAATTTGAAAACGAGTTATACGCAGATTACCTAAGTACCGACACTTCGTTGGTCAACAATTCGGATCTTAAACAGCTTGATATTCAAAGCAATCAGCTCAAAGAGACCATCAAAATGCAAAAATTTGAATACCTGCCTACCCTATCCTTGTCTGGAATGTATCAATGGTCGGCTATGAACAATAATTTTAAATTCAGCGAATACAGATGGAATCCCTATTCGGTTGTAGGAGTGTCGCTGTCGATTCCAATATTTTCCGGAGGAGGCAAATACCACAAAATCAAACAATCGCAGGTAACTCTCGAACAACTCAGCTTACAACGTGAAGATGCCAAGCGAAACCTCCAATTGGCTCTTAAGCAGTATCTGGACAATATGAATACCTGTATCAAGAAATTCAATGCAGCGCAAAAAGGTGTTAGTCAGTCGGAGAAAGGATATCAGATCGCGCAAAAGAGATACGAAACCGGATCAGGCACATTGCTTGAATTAAATGATGCAGAATTAGCTCTTACTCAATCGAGATTAAATTACAACCAGGCTATTTATGATTATATGATAGCTAAATCAGACTTGGAGAAAACTCTGGGAGAACAAAAATAAAATGAATACAAACAACAAATTCAATAGGATAAATACAATGAAGACAAGTAAAATGTTGTACAGAATACCCGTCATAACCATGGCTGCACTATTATTAGTGTCTTGCAACAACGAAAAAAAGGATCAAACCACCACACAAGATCAAAAAGTACAGGTAAAAGTTGAAACAGTTACTTCGCAAGACGTGGAACAGACAAGCGAATTTACCGCTACCGTTGAAGCGAGTGTTACAAATAAGATAGCTCCTCAAATGGCCGTTCGAATAGATAAGGTGTTTGCAGAGGTGGGCGATAAAGTCAGAAAAGGTCAGAAACTGGCCCAAATGGATCAGTCCAACCTGATGCAGTCTAAAGTTCAGATGGAAAACATCGAAGCCGAATTCAAACGTCTGGATGAATTATATAAAATAGGAGGTGTGTCTAAATCGCAATGGGAAGCTCAAAAGACTTCTCTTGAGATTGCGAAGACAAGCTACCGCAATCTGTCGGAGAATACACAGTTAATAAGTCCGATTAACGGAGTTGTAACTGCACGCAACTACGATAGCGGGGATATGTTTTCTATGGGTACTCCCATTTTTGTAGTTGAAGAAATCCGTCCGGTTAAACTTCTGGTAAATATTTCGGAAACGCTGTTTACTCAAGTGAAGAAAGGAATGCCCGTAGATGTAAAACTAGATGTATACGGCGACGAAGCATTTGCTGGAAAAGTAAGTCTTGTCTACCCATCTATAGATTCTCAAACCCGGACTTTTCCGGTTGAAATAACGGTAGCAAATAATGACGAGCGTGTTCGTCCGGGAATGTTTGCCCGGGTCACAATCAACTTCGGAGTGAAGCAAAACGTTGTTGTTCCCGACTTAGCCATTGTTAAGCAGTCCGGTTCGGGAGATCGTTACATTTACGTGTACAAAGATGGAAAAGTATCTTACAACAAAGTTGAGTTAGGTCGCCGTATGGGAGACAAATACGAACTTATTTCGGGTGTAGAAAACGGAGACCAGGTTGTTGTTACCGGACAGAGCCGACTAAACGATGGCATGGAAGTTGAAATCGTAAAATAAACCTAAAAGAAATTTATTACTATGAGTATATATGGAACAGCGGTAAAAAAACCGATAACTACAGCCCTTGTATTTGTGGCAATAGCTATATTCGGTCTTTTTTCCCTAAACAGACTTTCCATCGACTTGCTTCCACAAATAGATGAAACCACAATCATGGTTATGACAGCCTATAATGGAGCAAGTGCATCGGACATTGAGACCAATGTAACCCGTCCTTTGGAAAACGTTTTAAATAGTGTAAGTGATTTAAAACATCTTACATCACAATCAAAAGAGAATATTTCGGTTATCACCCTTGAATTTGAGTATGGTGTTGACATTGATGTTGCAACCAACGATGTCCGAGATAAATTAGACATTGTTGAGTCAGCACTGCCAGAGAATGTAAGCAACTCTACTATTTTCAAGTTCGGAATGGATGATATTCCTATTCTTTTATTAAGTGTTCAAGCAGGCGAAAGTACAAACGCTCTCTATAAGATTTTGGACGATAAAGTGGTCAATCCTCTGAACAGAATTAGTGGAGTTGGTTCTGTTTCTATAGCCGGAGCCCCCGAAAGAGAGATTCAGGTATATTGCGATCCCTTTAAACTTGAAGCTTATGGATTTTCAATACAGTCTATTTCTTCAATCATAGGACAGGAAAATCTCAATACACCCGGTGGTAGCATTGATATTGGCTCCAACACCTATTCATTAAGAGTGCAGGGAGAATTTACGGATGCGAATGAGCTTCTGAACACTGTAATTGGAAATTCAAATGGAAAGAATATTTATTTAAAGGATGTAGCTCGTATAGAAGATACAATTGCTGAGCGTTCACAGGAAGTTTATAATAACGGATCACGTGGAGGAATGATCATTGTTCAAAAACAATCGGGAGCTAACTCAGTAGCAATATCAAATGCAGTACTTGAAAAGCTTCCTGAGATTCAGGCAGGATTACCTTCGGATGTTAAACTTGGTGTAATTGTTGATACGTCAAAGAATATCAGAAACACTATTTCAAGTTTAACAGAAACAATCCTGATAACCTTTATTCTGGTTATGTTGGTTGTATTTATATTCCTTGGAAGATGGAGGGCAACATTCATTATTATTCTCACCATCCCCATATCACTGGTAGGAGCATTCATATATCTTCTTGCATCTGGCAATTCGCTAAACATTATATCACTCAGCTCGCTTTCTATTGCAATAGGGATGGTGGTAGATGATGCGATTGTTGTTCTAGAAAATATAACAACCCACATTGAGAGAGGAAGTAAGCCAAAGCAAGCAGCTGTTCATGCAACAAACGAGGTGGCAATTTCAGTTATTGCTTCGACTCTTACCATGTTAGCAGTATTTCTACCTCTTACGATGGTGACAGGGATGGCAGGCGTATTATTCCGTCAACTTGGCTGGATTGTAAGTATTATCATGATAATATCTACAACCGCAGCATTAACCCTTACCCCAATGCTTGCATCTAAGATGATGCGTTTAGACCCTAAGAAGGGACGACTCTTTATCTTATTCTATTCGCCAATCGAAAAAGCATTGGATGCATTGGATGTAGCCTATGCACGGTTGTTAAATTGGTCGGTACGACATAGAAAAACTGTTATTGGTTTAATTACACTCATATTTGCAGCTAGTTTAATGCTTCTACCCGTAATTAAGACTGAGTTCTTTCCTACTCAAGATAACGCGCGAATAGGTATCAAGATTGAATTACCAGTGGGTACACGTCAAGAAATTTCCAGAGAATTTGCATTAAAGATCAACAAGGAGTTCATGAATAAATATCCTGAAATTGAAACCTGCAACTTCAGTTCCGGACAAGCCGATACCGATAATGCATGGGCATCAATGAGCGACAATGGTACACACATCATGAACTTCAATATTAGCCTTTCAAGTATTGCCGAACGAGAACGGGGGTTAACAGAAATCTGTGACTTAATGCGCGAAGATCTAAACAAGTATACAGAAATTAAAACCTTTGAAGTAATAGCAGGAGGCAGTAATGGATCTATGGGAGGACAAAGCACCGTTGATGTTGAAATATATGGTTATGATTTTGCGCTTACCGACTCAGTTGCCAGAGAGTTATCAGCCCGGATGCAGAAACTAAAAGGCTGTAGTCAGGTAACTGTTAGCCGAGGTGATTATATTCCGGAATACCAGATTGACTTCGATAGAGAAAAACTTGCTTTAAATGGGCTTAATGTCTCTTCTGCGTCTCAGTCCCTTCGAAGCAGAATTAATGGGATAACCGCTTCTTATTATCGAGAGGAAGGTGAAGAATACGACATACGCGTTAGATATGCACCCGAATTCAGACAATCGATCGAAGACATAGAGAATATTCTGATCTACAATAATCAGGGAAAAGGCATACGAATAAGAGAATTAGGTAAAGTTGTTGAAAGGATGACACCTCCAACTATCGAGCGAAAAGACCGGGAGCGTATTGTAACAATTTCGGGATATGTTGGAAAAGGAGCTGCTCTGAGCGAACTCGTTTCCCAGACTCGTGCTGAGATTAAAAAGATGAGTATTCCGAGTGAAATATCATATGTAATTGGTGGAGCTTACGAAGATCAGCAAGAAACATTTGCAGATCTGGGATTGCTAATGGCTTTGATTGTTATTCTTATCTTCATTGTTATGGCATCTCAGTTTGAGTCACTCATTGATCCATTTGTCATTATGTTCTCCATTCCCTTTGCATTCACAGGTGTATTTATGGGACTAGCTATAACAAATACCCCATTAAGTGTAATGGCTTTAATTGGAGTTATCATGCTTTTGGGAATCGTAGTTAAAAATGGAATTGTTCTTATAGACTATATGATTCTTTGTAGAGAAAGAGGAATGGGTATTATTGGTGCTGCAGTAACTGCAGGGAAATCGCGTTTACGTCCGGTTCTTATGACTACAATGACTACCGTATTAGGTATGATTCCAATGGCTGTTGGAACAGGTGAAGGTGCTGAAATGTGGAGACCCATGGGTATGACTGTAGCTTGGGGACTTGCTGTATCAACAGTGATTACACTAATTATTGTTCCAGTTGTTTATTCTGTTTTTGCAGCCAATGGAGTAAAGCGTAAACGCAGAAAACATGCTAAACTTATACAACTCGATCAATTATAACTATACGACTACAGGGATAGATAAAACATCTATCCCTGTAATTATAAACCAATAAATAAGTATAAAATGAAAGCAATATTTATATCGTTTAATCAGGCTTATTATGAAATGATACTAAGCATAATGGACAGAAACAATCTGCGCGGTTTTACCTATTGGGAAGAACTTCAAGGTAGAGGTAGTGTAACCGGAGATCCCCATTATGGTAACCATGCATGGCCTACACTTAATTCGGCCATTCTAACAATGGTGGAAGATGAAAAAGTAGACAACTTCTTAAACTTGCTTCACAAAATAGATAAACAAACAGAGGCTCAAGGCCTTAGAGCCTTTGTCTGGAATATAGAAAAAAGTATTTAATATAAATGGAAACAAACAAGGAAGTTAAATTCAAAATCCATAAAAGAACAAGACTAAAGCTTCTATTTGGGCTGGTATCATCCTTATTATTAGGACTAATTCCTGTTTTATGGGCCGACAATCTTGAATTTGGCAAAGGCAAAATGGCCATTTTATTAGTAGGAGCTGTTTCTTGCGGTCTTTTTGTTTTTACTGTTTACTCATTATATAAATTACATAAATCCAAGTATATTGGAGTACGTTTAACAAGTGAGGGAATTGAAGACCTGGCTACAGGTAGCCAGGTAGGTATTATCCGTTGGGATGATGTTACTAAGATCAAGGTAATGAACGACATCAGCAACCTAGAACTTAAGTATGTTGTTTTAGTTCTTCGTAATCCAGAAGAATATATACATAAAGAGAAAACAAACAGTAAAAAAAGAACTTTAAAGCTGAAAAACGATTTCTACGGTTCACCCATTTGTATTTCTACCAGATTACTGGATGAACCCTTTGACATTCTGTATGATACTATTTGTAAGTATTATTCAGTATATAAGCGACCTGAAATAGTGTAGATAACTGAAATAGTGACATCTATTTTGTAAATCAATTTTATTTTGTATCTTTGCACCGCTTTTTACCTCTCGTGTAATGGGAAATTAGGAAGAAAGCTAATTTTGAGTAACACAAAAAAACAAATTGTAAAATGAAAACATTCCAATTAGAAGGAACTCCGAGAACTGAAATCGGAAAAAAGGCTGCTAAAGCTATTCGTAAAGAAGAAATGATTCCTGCTGTTCTCTATGGTGGAGAAAGCACTATTCACTTCAATGTAACTAAAGATGCTGTTCGTAAACTGATTTACACTCCAGAGATTTTCATTGTTGATTTGACTATCGGAGATAAAAAGACAAAAGCAATCGTCAAAGACCTTCAGTTCCACCCGGTAACTGATGCTGTTCTGCACATCGACTTCCTTGAAGTATTTGACAACAAGCCTATCGTAATGGAAGTACCTGTTGTACTTGATGGTTTTGCAGAAGGTGTTAAGGCAGGGGGTAAATTGAGCCTTGAAATGAGAAAGTTGAAGGTAAAAGCTGTTTACACTGCAATTCCTGAAAAACTTAACATCAACATTGATAAGCTTGGTTTAGGTAAGACAATGCAGGTAGGTGCTCTTCACTTCGAAGGTCTTGAAATCATGAACGCAAAGAACGCCGTTGTATGTGCTGTTAAGCTGACTCGTGCCGCAAGAGGTGCCGCAGCTAAGGGTAACTAATTCGGAAAAGTTTTTACAATACAAAGGGAAGGGTGTTTCTGAACAAGAGATATTCTTCCCTTTTTCCTTTTAAAAAAGTATACGCATGAAATATTTAATTGTAGGATTGGGAAACATTGGTTCGGAGTATTTAGGTACGCGCCACAACGTTGGATTCAGGGTCGTTAATGCCCTGGCCGAAGACGCCGGTGTATCTTTTACCGAAAACAGGTACGGAGCAACTGCCCAATTCAGGATTAAAAACAGTGAATTGGTGGTTCTGAAGCCCAACACCTTTATGAACCTGAGCGGTAACGCCGTGCGTTACTGGTTACAGAAAGAGAATATTCCGGTTGAGAACCTGCTTGTTGTGGTAGACGATCTGGCTTTACCCTTCGGCACACTTCGGCTGAAGCCCAAAGGAAGCGATGCCGGACACAACGGATTAAAAAACATTCAGGAGTTGTTAGGTACCCAGGAGTACTGCCGACTGCGGTTTGGTATCGGAAGCGACTTCCACCGGGGCAGACAGATCGATTACGTTCTGGGACAGTTTCCTCCCAATGAACTGGCAGAAATGCCTGAAAAGATGAAGAGGGCGGTCGAGATTATCAAAAGTTTTTGTTTGGCTGGTGTGCAGACAACAATGAATCAGTACAACAATAAATAAACATAGGATATGGCAGAGGTAAGGATTGATAAATGGATGTGGGCCACCCGTATCTTCAAAACACGTACCATCGCTGCAGAAGCATGTAAAAAGAACAGAGTAATGATTCAGGG
>NZ_JBFWMI010000006.1:68018-71445 GCF_050251695.1 Macellibacteroides sp. | reverse complement strand
GAAAACATTCAAGCAAAATAAATATGAGCGAGATTAAATTAAACACCATCGAAGAAGCGATAGAAGATTTCCGCGACGGAAAGTTTTTAATTGTTGTAGACGATGAAGATCGCGAAAACGAAGGCGACTTTATTGTAGCTGCAGAAAAAATTACCCCCGAAAAGGTAAACTTCATGCTTACTTACGGTAGAGGGGTATTGTGTGCACCCATTACTGAAGAAAGATGCCGTGAATTAGATCTTGAGATGCAAGTATCCAATAACACATCCATCCTTGAAACCCCTTTTACGGTTACAGTGGATAAGTTAGGAGGCGGCTGTACAACCGGCGTTTCCATGTATGATCGGGCACAGACCATCCTGGCTCTGGCCGACCCCAACACCAAACCATCCGATCTTGGCAGACCCGGACATATCAATCCCTTGCGGGCACGTTCGCGTGGTGTATTGCGCCGTTCCGGACATACCGAAGCTGCCGTAGACCTGGCTCGCCTTGCCGGTTTGTATCCTGCAGGAGCACTGATCGAAATCATTAACGAAGACGGCACCATGTCGCGTCTTCCCGAACTGATGGAGGTTGCCAAGAAATTCGATATCAAAATTATCTGCATAAAAGACCTTATCGCATACCGTCTTAAAACCGAATCTATTGTTGACAAAGGTGAAGAGGTGGATATGCCAACCCAATTCGGACATTTCCGTCTGATTCCTTTCCGTCAGAAAAGCAACGGACAAGAACACATCGCATTGATAAAAGGCGAATTCACCAAGGATGAGCCAATCCTTGTACGGGTTCACTCTTCTTGTGCCACAGGAGATATCTTCGGATCCATGCGTTGCGAATGCGGCGAACAGCTTCACAAATCGATGCAGCTTATCGAAAAAGAGGGTAAAGGTGTTATAGTCTATTTGAATCAGGAAGGTCGCGGTATCGGACTGATGGAAAAGATCAAAGCCTATAAGTTGCAGGAAAAAGGCCTCGATACAGTAGATGCAAACGTACATTTAGGTCACAAGCCCGACGAACGCGACTATGGCGTGGGTGCACAGATATTACGCTCCATCGGTGTAACTAAAATGCGTCTGATAACCAACAACCCGGTTAAAAGAATCGGTCTGGAAGCCTATGGTCTGCAGATCGTTGAGAATATTCCCATGGAGATTACGCCCAACGAATACAACGCTTTCTATATGAAAACAAAGAAAGAGCGTATGGGACACGTGCTACATAACATCAAATAATTGTCAATTAGTTGCAAAAGCCGATACTATTATCTATTTTTGTCACGATATAACAAAACATTCAATACAAATAGAAGTGATATGACACAAGTTTCAGATCGTTTAGCAAGTTTATCGCCATCGGAAACATTGGCGATGTCTCAAAAGAGTAACGAACTTAAGGCACAAGGAATCGATGTAATCAACCTTAGTGTAGGTGAGCCAGACTTCTTTACACCCGATCACATTAAGGAAGCAGCAAAAAAAGCCGTAGACGATAATTACTCGTTCTACTCTCCTGTTCCCGGTTATCTTGATCTGCGTAAGGCTATCGTTGCTAAGTTGAAAAACGAGAACGGTCTGACCTATACAACAGACCAGATCATTGTATCAGGTGGTGCCAAGCAATCTGTTTGCAACGTATTACTAAGTATTATCGGCCCGGGCGACGAAGTTATCGTACCTGCCCCTTATTGGGTAAGCTACGTTGAGATGGTTAAACTGGCCGAAGGTACCAACGTGGTTATCTCCGCCGGAATCGAACAGGACTTTAAGATTACACCAGCTCAGCTTGAAGCAGCCATTACGCCTAAATCGAAAGCGATCATCCTTTGCTCTCCTTCCAATCCAACCGGAAGTGTTTACAGCAAGGAAGAGCTGGCAGGATTGGCCGAAGTATTGGCAAAGTATCCTAATATCATCGTATTGTCCGACGAAATTTACGAACATATCAACTATGTTGGAGCACACGAAAGTATTGCTCAGTTCGAATCGATCAGAGACCGCGTGGTGGTTATCAACGGGGTATCCAAGGCTTATGCGATGACCGGATGGCGTATTGGCTTTATAGCCGCTCCTCTGTGGATTGCCAAGGCTTGTAACAAGCTGCAGGGCCAGTATACATCAGGACCTTGCTCCGTAGCTCAAAAAGCTGCCGAAGTTGCATTCTCGGGAGATCAGTCGTGTGTAGCCGAAATGCGTAATGCATTCCTGCGCCGTCGCGACCTGGTTGTAAAATTGTGCAAGGATATACCGGGTATCAAAATAAACAATCCCCAGGGCGCATTCTATCTGTTCCCCGAAGTGAGTTCATATTATGGTAAAAAAGCCGGCGATCGCGTTATTCAGGATGCAGGCGACCTGGCCATGTATCTCTTGGAAGAAGGACACGTTGCTACGGTTGGCGGAGCTGCTTTCGGAGCTCCCGAGTGTATTCGTTTCTCGTATGCCACATCAGACGAAAATCTGGTTGAAGCAATCAAACGTATCAAAAACGCATTGGCTGCATTGAAATAAGCAGACAACCGTTAACATATAGTAAAGCCCGGATCTTCATAATAGTTGATCCGGGCTTTGTTTTTGTGTCTCTACATTATTATATATCTTTATTTTATATCTTTGTAGAAAGATGATCCGATAAATTCAAATCAAATGAACTGGAACCAATTATTGTCCGACAAACGTTTCGGAATGGAAGAATACCACGACAGGAAGCACGATAGAACGGACTTTCAGAGGGATTACGACCGGCTGATATTTTCGGCCCCATTCCGCCGGTTACAGAATAAGACGCAGGTATTTCCGCTGCCGGGCAATATATTTGTACACAACCGCCTTACCCACAGTCTGGAGGTTTCCTGTGTTGGCAGATCCATGGGAAACAACGTTGCCCGCGGCTTGATGAACAAGTATCCCGAACAGAGCGCCTCCTTTTTCGAAATAGGATCTATTGTGGCGGCCGCCTGCCTGGCGCACGACATGGGTAATCCTCCCTTCGGGCATTCGGGGGAAAGAGCTATCTCCTCCTACTTTATGGAAGGAAACGGGAAAAATCTTGAAATGAAGGTACGCGACGAGGGTGGCCGATGGGAAGACTTTATCCATTTCGAGGGCAATGCCAATGCCATCAGGTTGCTTACCAACCAGTTTATCGGACGCAGAAAAGGCGGGTTTGCGATGACCTACAGCACGCTTGCCTCCATTGTAAAATATCCCTATTCGTCGGAATTGTCCGGAACAAAGGGTAAATTCGGTTACTTTCAGTCGGAAGAAGAAACCTATAACCAAATCGCCAACGAACTGGGCATTCATACCCTGCAGGAAAACCCATCCAGGTACGTACGTTACCCGCTTGTGTATCTGGTTGAAGCGGCCGATGATATCTGCTACCAGATTATGGATATCGAAGATGCCTTCAAGCTGAGACT
>NZ_JBFWMI010000006.1:0-67918 GCF_050251695.1 Macellibacteroides sp. | reverse complement strand
TGGGCATTCATACCCTGCAGGAAAACCCATCCAGGTACGTACGTTACCCGCTTGTGTATCTGGTTGAAGCGGCCGATGATATCTGCTACCAGATTATGGATATCGAAGATGCCTTCAAGCTGAGACTCCTCACCTGCGAGGAAACTATCGGACTGCTGCTGAACTTTTTCGACGACGAGAAACTACCGCACATCAAGCGGATCATGGATATGGTTGACGATGTGAATGAAAAGATAGCCTACCTGCGCTCCAGTATTATCGGACTCCTGGTAGACGAATGCTCGCGTGTATTTCTGGAAAACGAGGAGGAGTTGCTGGAAGGCACATTCAACACCACCCTGATCAAACAGGTAAACCCCAAAGCAAAAGAGGCCTATGCCCGTTGTTCGGAAACAGCCTTCAGAAAAATATACAAGGCGAAAGAGGTGCTCGACATCGAATTGGCCGGTTACCGCATATTCGGGTACCTGATAGACAGTCTAACAGAGGCTGTGATGAACCAGGAAAGGGCCTACAGCAAGCTATTGCTGAAGAGAATCCCCGAGCAATACAACATCAACGCCACTACTACCTACGGTAAGATACAGTGCGTACTCGATTACATATCGGGGATGACCGATGTATATGCCCTTGATTTGTACAGAAAGATTACGGGAATGAGTCTGCCGGCGGTTTAAAAATCCTCCCGGTATTTACTTTCTCCCTTGTCGGTAAGGATACTGAGGTAACTACGGTAACGTGATTCGCTGATGTAATGATTTTCTACCGCCTCGATAACCGCACAACCCGGTTCGTGCCGGTGCGAGCAGTTGCCGAAACGACACTTGTCGCTGTGTTTGAATATCTCGGGGAAATAGTGTGAAATCTCCGCGTCTTCCATCTCGATGGTACCGAAACCTTTGATCCCCGGAGTATCAATTATAAAGCCGCCGTCAGGCAGTTCGATCATCTCAGAGAAGGTGGTTGTATGCATCCCTTTGTTGTGATACTCTGAAATATCACCGGTTCTGAGGTTTACCCCCGGAAGCAGTTTGTTAATCAGCGTAGATTTTCCCACACCCGAATGACCCGAAAGCAAGGTGATCTTCCCCTTCAGCTCCTCACGCAGCTCGTCGAGACCGATCTCCTTCTTGGCACAGATCTTGGAACAAGGATAGCCAATGGTGGTATACAGATGAATCAGCGCCTCCATATACTCCTGGTCTTCGGCATGATACCGGTCTATTTTATTGAATATAAGCTTTACAGGCACGCGATAGGCCTCGGCTGTTGCCAGAAAACGGTCTATAAATACGGTGGTGGTTATGGGGTAGTTGACGGTAACAATCAACATCGCCTGATCCAGATTCGCGGCAATGATATGCGACTGCTTAGACAGGTTGGATGCACGACGGACGATGTAGTTCTTGCGGTCTTCGATCTCCGTAATAAAGGCAGTTCCTTCGTTATTAATATCGATATCCACGCGGTCGCCCACAGACACAGGATTCGTACTACGGATATCCTTCAGTCTGAAATTCCCTTTAATTTTGCTTTCGATTGTCCGACCGTCGTCCGTACGAACCGAATACCAGCTACCTGTATTCTTAATAACCAATCCTTTCATGCGAATCTATTTTTAAATGCCTGTCCGGTGCATTCTTTTAAAAACAGAGGCGTCAGTATCTGACGCCTCCACTAAATTATACAGTCATAATTTCTTTTTCTTTAGCTGCGTAAAGATCATCTATTTTCTTGATATATCTATCATGAATCTTCTGAACCTCTGCTTCCGCGTCCTTTTCAACATCTTCGGGCAAGCCCTCTTTGATGGCTTTCTTCAATGCATCAATGGCATCGCGGCGGGCATTACGCACGCTGATCTTGGCAGTTTCTGCCTCCTGTTTGGATTGCTTGGCAAGCTGTCGGCGACGTTCCTCCGTTAACGGTGGAATTCCAAGACGAATTATCTCTCCGTTGTTTTCGGGTGTAATCCCTACTTCAGAGTTCATAATTGCCTTTTCAATTTCTTTGATAAGCGGCTTTTCCCACGGGGTGATCACAATGGTCTTTGCATCCGGTGTGTTTACCGATGCAACATTGGTAAGTGGCACCAGACTTCCGTAATAGGGAACACGTACACCGTCCAAAATTTTGGGATTAGCCTTTCCGGCACGAATATGAGACAATTGATCATCGAGATATTCTATCGCGAATATCATTTTCTCTTCCGCTGCCTTTACGAACTGTTTCGTATCTACCATAACTGCTTATAAAATTTGATTTTATTACAACTAACAAAAATAATAAACTTTTCCGATATAGCAAACTATTCATTAATTATGAACCAGCGTTCCAATCGGCTCCCCGCTCATCACCTTTTTCAGATTACCGTTCGTATCCATGTCGAACACAATGATAGGCAAGTTGTTTTCCTTGCACATGGTGGTAGCGGTGAGGTCCATCACCTTCAATCCACGGGTATAAATTTCGTCGTAAGTAATTTCAGAAAACTTAGTAGCCGTAGGATCCTTCTCCGGATCTGCCGTATAGATTCCATCCACGCGGGTTCCTTTCAGCATCACATCGGCTTCAATCTCAATACCTCGTAACGACGAGCCGGTATCGGTGGTGAAGAATGGATTTCCTGTTCCGGCGGACATGATAACGATGTGTCCTTTCTCCAACAACTCGATGGCTCTCCATTTATTATAGAACTCACCGATAGGTTCCATCCTGATCGCTGTAAGCACATTTGCTTTCGCCCCCATGGATACCAGCGCAGAACTTAAGGCCAGGCTATTGATAACCGTGGCAAGCATCCCCATCTGATCTCCCTTCACCCGATCGAATCCCTTGGAAGCACCGCTTAATCCGCGAAAGATATTCCCTCCGCCAATCACAATACCTACCTGGATGCCCATATCGGCAATCTCTTTAATCTGAGCAGCATATTCGGAAAGGCGTGTCTCGTCAATTCCATACGATTTGCCACCCATCAACGATTCGCCGCTAAGTTTTAAAAGTATTCTTTTGTATTGAGTCATGAAAATCTGTTGTTTATTCGTTTCAATTTACAAAAGTAACCTATTTGTTTAAGTAACCAATTATCGAAAGCTGTTTTTATTCATCTTTCGCATGTAACAAACACGTAAGGCTAACGACACATGCATGTAATTTTACGATTGTATTTTTGTAATGTAGAAATAGAAACACACGCTGTTACTTGTGATTTGATTCATTAAATAACATTTTCAAAAAGACCAAAGCCTATTCCTAACTTTGTGCGGCAGGCATACACTCAGCGGAGTGGTGGCTGCCGCTATTTTACATAGCTCACCTCCTTGAAAGCATACGTCCGCTCGCTGCCGTCCCTTAATTCCAGAACCAGATGTCCGGTAGGCTCAATCGCTTTGATCCGGGCCTCAAAAGCACCCTGCTCATCGGCATACGGATAAAAGCCCTCCTTCCGGTATAACACCTTTTCGTAGGATTGCCGTATCAGCGATTCCTCGCCTTTAAGCAACCGGAGGTACCATTTATAAAATATGGAAAGGAAGCGGTCCAACACCTCACCCGGATCGTAAGTCAGCCCCGTAATAGTGCACAGCGAAACCGGATTGGGCGCGTCTCCCAGAAACACAGTCTGATTTAAGTTGATGCCGATTCCGGCAATGGTTGCATAGATGGTTTTACCGCACAGATCGTTCTCAATCAGCATACCACAGATCTTCTGATCCCGCCAGTAGATATCATTCGGCCATTTAACCGTGATACCGTCGGTATAAGCATCCAGCGTCTCCTTCACACTCAGCGCGGTGAGCTGCGATAAGACAAACTGACGGTTCGCCGGAACTGTTTCCGGATAAATCACCACACTGAAGGTTAGGTTTTTACCGGCTTCCGACTCCCACACATTACCTACCTGTCCCCGACCGGCAGTCTGAAAGCCGGCCATCACAACCGCTCCCTCTTCCACACGGCCCCGGGCCATCAGCTCCCGCAAGGCTTTGGTGGTCGACTCTGTTTCTTCCAAATACGTTATTTGTGACATATCAAGGATTTTCTTTATATTCTTCCCTAAGCGACTTAGGTAATTTGGCAATTACTTCGCGGTACGAATGATGAATCCAGCGTTTGATTTCGGCCTCCTCCATGTCCCTCTCCAGATAAATGGAATTCCAGTATTTCTTATTGAAATGGAATGCAGGAGTGACAGCCCGGTAGCGATCCCTCAGCTCCTCCGTATAATCGGTGGAACACTTCAGGGAAACATGCGGCTCGTCGGCATCCAGCGGAAGCAACAGATACATCTTGTTCTCCACTTTAAAAACCAGCGACACATCATCGAAAGGGAAACACTCCGTGGTGCCTCTCAACGACAGACAATAGCTTCTTACATCTTCAATATTCATAAAACAAAGGCTTAATTATTTACGAAGCGGGGCGTAAAAAGCATCTTCAATATGCTCTGCCCTGTAACCGTCGGCATATTTAACAACGGCAATGATATCAAAACGGATGGACAGATCCACGTTAAATTTACGGGCATACACATCCGCGGCGCTTACAATACATTTTATTTTGGCGGCATCCACCGATTCCAGCGGCGAAACCAGGTAATTATCAGAGCGGGTCTTCACCTCTACCACCACCAGCTCTTTCCCGTCGGAGGCAACAATATCCAGCTCCTTATGCCTGTACCTCCAGTTGCAGTGCAAAATACGGTAACCTTTATCTTCGAGGTACTGCCGGGCGAATGCCTCACCCTCTTTACCTGTTATATTATGTGTTGCCATATGAATAATTTGTACAAATGTAATCATTTTCTTTTTTATTTACCCATTCGGCATTACATTTGCAACATATGAAGAAAGACAGGAAATACGCATCCACCACCCCTGGTCAGCCGCGGGTACATAAAGTCACCTTTATGCTTAACGACGACGAGCATAAGGCGGTAAAACGCTACCTGTCCAAATACAAGATTGAAAACAAATCGAGGTGGTACCGCGAAACCATCATTTCACACATACTTAAAACGCTGGAAGAAGATTACCCCACCCTGTTCCGCGAAAACGAAATGCGCAGATGAATCCATTTACAGACGAATATTTTATGAAACAGGCGCTGGTCGAGGCCAGGCAGGCTGCTCTGGAGGGCGAAGTACCGGTAGGCGCGGTTGTGGTATGCAACAACAAGATAATTGCGCGGGCACACAATCAGACCGAACGGCTTAACGATCCAACGGCACATGCCGAAATGCTTGCGCTAACGGCAGCAACCGGGGTACTTGGAGCCAAATACCTTCCCGAATGTACCCTGTATGTTACGGTTGAACCTTGTATTATGTGTGCCGGAGCCATAGGTTGGGCGCAGGTAAGCACCATCGTGTATGGGGCATCCGACGAGAAACGGGGGTTTTCGCTTTTTGCTCCGAAGGCAATACATCCCAAGGCTGTAGTGAAGAAAGGAATTCTGGAGACGGAATGCGCGGCAGAAATGATCTCTTTTTTTAAAAAGAAAAGGTGAAGCAGTTTATTCTTTAACCTCTTCGTAATCTACATATTCACCATCATCCTTGGTAAAAAGCTTTTTCTTGGCTGCGGCATATTCTTCCGCACGAGTCTGTTGCTGACCGGCAGTAGGGTTGGTGTGTCTGCGACCGGTTTCGGTTTTAGGTGCGCCGAACAGGATACGCTTAAATGTTCTGATTACAGAAAATCCCAGCAATAAGACCAACAAAAGGAAAAAACCAAAAAGTAAAAATAGAAATTTGAACATAATTCAATACGTATTGATTGCAGCAACAAAGATACAATGTATAATTACTTCTTTTTGTTAAAAATAGACAATACTATATATAAAAGAATTGTTCCGGATAATCCCAGGAATCCGAAGGCTGCCACAAACACTACGGCACACACCACCAGCATGTAACGCAATTCGTTCCCTTTCCATTTAAGAGATGTGATTTTAAGTGCGAACATGGGGATTTCGGACACCAGCAACAACGAGGTAACCAGTGCAAGTACACAGATCAGCACCGTAAATAAAAGAGGATTGGTATACAGTACCGGAAGTACCGAATAGGCTGCACCCACCCAGAAAAGAGCATGGGCCGGAACCGGCAGACCAATAAAGGAGGTAGTCTGACGATCGTCAATATTAAATTTGGCAAGGCGCAGGGCCGAGAATGCCGGAATAACAAACGCCCAGTATGGAACTACGGCAGCCGCTGAGCCAAAAGGCAGCAGAGGAGCCACTTCACTGAGCAACCAGAACACCACCATCCCGGGGGCAACTCCGAAGCTCACCACATCGGCCAGCGAATCCAATTCTTTACCTATAGGAGAATAGGCATGCATCAGTCGTGCGGCAAAACCATCCAGAAAGTCGAACACGGCAGCAAGAATAACAAACATCGCTGCTAAAAACAGATTACCTTCCAGGGCTGCCACGCAGGCTGCACAACCGGAAACAAGATTAAAACAGGTAATTGTATTCGGAACGTACTTAGCTATATTCATTTTTTAGTATGTAAACGGGCAATCGGAGTCTGATTTCCGGTAACCTTTTGGTCCATCTCAATTAATACTTCGGAATCCAGGGGAAGGTAAACATCCACACGCGAGCCAAACTTGATGAAACCCATCTGTTCATCCACATGGCACTTCTCGCCCACCTTGGCATAGGTTACAATTCGTCGGGCCATGGCTCCGGCAATCTGGCGGGCCAGGATATCCACCCCGTTTTTGGTTGTCACCACCACGGCAGAACGTTCGTTCTCGGTACTGCTCTTGGGTAGGTAAGCCGCCATAAAACGGCCATTGTTATGAGATACATGCTTTACTGTTCCATTTACCGGGAACCAGTTGGCATGCACATTGAATACAGACATGAAGATGGAAATCTGCAATCTCTTCTCGTGAAGGATCTCGTTTTCCATCACCTCCTCGATGGCTACAATCGTACCGTCGGCAGGAGCAATTACAAGACCCTCCGAGTCGTAGGGAAAACGACGGAAAGGACTTCTGAAAAAGTTTAAGACGAGCAGAAAAAAGATGGCAGACAAGGCACTTACCGTATAGAAAAGTGTGCTTTTGCCTGATGTATAATACAATGATACGTTCAAGACGAAGAAAATCGTAAATAATGTTAGCAATAACCCTGTTCCTTCTCTGTGTACTTTCATTCCAAATTTTAATCTGTTACGTTATAATATTTGCAAAAGTATGCAATTTTACGAAATAAAAAAAATATCAGCACTACACCGCCTCTATTTTATCCAATTCCACATACCAAATATATCCTGTCACCTGTTTATAGTCCATCTGACGGATCAGCCCAACATACTCTTTCATCTGCGAAATATACGTTTTACTTTCTTTCTGACCAAACTTATAATCCACCACCACCACCTGATCATCGTATATCATCACCCGGTCCGGACGCTTGGCCAACCCTTTGCCATACAGGATATCAACTTCGTTCAGTATCCGGGCCGTACCGTCGTACCAACCGGCAACCAGCTGCTTGTCGAGTAACGCATCTAAACGACCGCAAAGCACATCGGCCTCTTCCCGGTTTATCACGCCCGAAACCCGGTATCCCTCTACCGCCTGGCGTATATCCGCCTTGGTATGAATCCGGCTCAGCACCTCGTGCATCAGCGTACCGTGCTTGCGCTCCTTATTGTCGAAGAAAAATCCCTTTCCGTGCAAACGCAGCTGCAGCCGGTCGTCCGGCGAAACCGAATGAATCCGTTGCATCGGTATTTCGGTAACCGGTCTATCTTCATTCTTTTTCTTTTCCGGATGCCACCACGAACCCAATTCAAACACCGCCGATTCGGAATCGAAATGAGAAGCAAGAGGCAACAAAGATTCCCCTTCGCGGGTGGAGTCGTATCCGTCGGTGGACAACCCGTTCCACAACAGATCCGACATCGAACTTATCTTTTCGGGCTTTTTGGGCTTTGGCGAAAACACGATAAGCTCTTCCTTCGACCGGGTAAATGCCACGTACAACGTATTCAGGTTATCGATAAACGCATGAAGCTTCTCGTTGAAATAATCGTCGGCAAATATCGTATTCCCCAGCACCGATCCGTAACGTACCGGCACCAGATGCAGCTGATTAAAGGGAGTCTTATCCGGATGGCACCACAAAACAGGCTGCTTGCTGGGCTTATGATCTATCTCCCAGTCGCCGAAGGGAACAATCACCACTTTGAATCCCAGTCCTTTCGACTTATGTATCGTTAAAATCCGGATCGCATTCTGGGCATCGGGCGTTGCAATGGTCTTGCGGCTACCCGTATCGTCCCACCATTGCAGGAAGCGCGAAATATCCACACTCTCCCGCTGGGTGAACTCGGAAACCATGTCCATCAGGGCCTGTACAAAAACCTGTTCGTTATCGGGGAAGCGGTCGTTAAACAAGCGGAACAATCCTTCCGTCATTTCATAGAGCGAATGATTGCTCAACCCATGCAACGCACGGTTCAGCTCCTCCGGAAATTCATCCAAAGGAATAAAATCACGTGCACCACCGGAAGTATTGTCAGCCTCGGGCACAGCCAATGTATAGGCAAAAAGCGCCAGCCTGTAATTGGTCCTGTCGCCCGGGTTGCGCAGGTAACGCAGTAGTGCGATCAAGAAACGCACAGCCGGCGAGCTGCTGATAAACAACGCCTCGTCCGAAATAATATCATATTTATATGTATCCGAAGGATTCTCCTCCTTGTAAGCCAGCAACGAATCGGCCACCATGGCCCCTTCGCGGTTGGTTCGTACCAGAACCGCAATATCCTTAAGCGAATACCCGTTATCCTGCAAACGTTCCAGCACACCGGGCAGACGGTCCACCGCCTCCTCTTTCCAGTCCTGATCCTCCTGCGAAATAAACTCCACCCGGATATGTCCCTCTTTATTCTGAAAAGGCAGAGGCACCCGCTGGAAAGACTGATCGTAAGCCGTCATAATCTTGGTGCAGTAGCGCCTTTTCTGCACATCCGAAAGCGAAGAGCCGTCCAGGGCCTCATTAAACAGATTCTGCAGCAAAGCCGGAGCAATTGTAAACAACGAATTATTGAAATCCACGATGCAACGGCAGCTGCGCCAATTGTCTTTGAGGGTCTCTTCGCGAAGTTGTTCCGGAGAAAAATCGTAGCGGATCTGTTCATCCAGCAGTTTCCAGTCGGAGTTACGGAACCGGTAGATACTTTGTTTTACGTCGCCCACAATCAGGTTGTCGCGGTTGTGCGAAAGGCTTTCCGATAATAACGGCAGAAAGTTTCCCCACTGCATACCCGATGTATCCTGAAACTCGTCAATCATATAATGATCCACCTGGGTGCCAGTTTTCTCGTAAATAAAGGGAGCCTCGCTACCCCCCACCACCTTGGATAGCAGTTCGGTGGTATCGGCAATCAGCATCACGTTCTTCTCCTCGCGGTACTCGGCAATCTGCACTGCGATGTCATTGAGAATACCCAAAGCATAATAGTAACGTACAATCTCCTTTGCCGTATAGTAATTGGTAAGATTCCCGAAAAGGGTATTGATCTTTTTAATACAGTCATTCAGTCCGTCGTCGAATGCACACCCGATGATCTGCCTCATCCCCGACTCCGTCTTCGCCGTAAAGCAGCCCTCCAGATTATCGGCCAGATTAGCAAACGTATCGCTGGGGGGCTTCATTTCGCCGGCAACCAGTTTGGTAAAATAATGCAGCGGCGACCGGCTGCCGCCTTTAAAATCAGACGGTTGCAATCCGTATTGATCCAGCACCACCTGTCCCTGTCTGCCCAGATCGCGGGCTTCGGCCTCGACGGACCGGATAATGGCGAACAGATGATTCTTGTAGGATTCCAGCGCCGCTTTATCTTCGATATCTTTAGCCACATCGGCACTGAAAGCCTTGTAACTCTCCTTAAACACCTCGCGCGAAAGAGCCGCAATGTCTTTCCGCAGGTTCCAGCCGCCGCCCTCTTCCACCTTATCAGAGGCAAAGCGAAGCAACCAGCCCAATAATTCTTTATTTTCGGGCTTTTCGAGTCCTGCCAACAGGTTGTCAATCGCCTCGGTAAGTACCAATTCCTGGTCCATCTCGATGGCATATCCTCCCTGCAACCCTATTTCGCGGGTAAATGCCCGCATGGTCTGCTGGAAGAATCGGTCGATCGTACTGATATTGAAAGCCGAATAATCGTGCAGGATAGCAATCAACACCTTCCGCGCTTGGGCACGTACCTGTGCCTCATCCAGTCCGAACCGGCTGGAAAGCACCGGCACATAATCCGATTTCTGTCCGGACGAAAGGGTATAAAGTTCCTGAACGATGCGCCCCTTCATCTCGTCGGTTGCCTTGTTTGTAAAGGTAACCGCCAGGATTCGCCGGTAGGCACCGGGCGATGCAAAGAGTAATTTAAGATACTCTCCCGTAAGTTTATGGGTTTTTCCGGCTCCGGCAGAAGCTCTGTATACCGTAAGCATGGCTCTTAAATGATACGGCTCTTGGTGTAGCCTTCTTTTTGCAGAATTTCAAGCACTTTGGGACGCAGATCTCCCTGCACGATAATCTCGCCATCCTTGGCAGATCCGCCCACCCCGCATTTCACCTTCAGGAATTTTCCCAAAGCAACCAGATCGTCGTTGGTTCCCCTGAATCCGGTAATCAGTGTAACGGCCTTGCCACCCCGGTTCTTTTTATCCAGCAAAATACGCAGCAGCTGCTTATCTTTTGGAAGAGTATCCACCTCTTCCGTCTCATCCGTATCGTATTTAAAATCAGGATTGGTAGAATACATCACCCCCAGCCTGTCTTTCCAGTTGTTATCTTTCATATCGTTGTCTTATTCTGTATTGGAGCTACAAAATAAGGAAAAAAATAAGAATCCCCAACAATAGTATATACAAATTGTTTTCAGAACATAATAGTGGCACCACCGTTCAACCGTAGTCCGGACCAGTCCACGCGAAGGGTGTTGCCGGTGGTGGAGAGCTTCGATCCAAATTCGATATCGTACCCGATATTGGCAGTCAGCGCAAGCTTACGGGTTAAGAACAGCTTGCTACCCAGTGCCGGCAGCACGGACCATCCTTTTGCTTTCGTACTAACATTGTCGTTGGCCTCTTCGTGAATATTGCCTTCGTAGATATCAACCGCTGCGCTGTACTTCAGATTTGTGAAGGTAACAGCGGGAGAAACTTCACCGTAAAACAGCAACGGAAACTTCCCCAATTTTCCTTCGGAGAGATAGTAACGATAAGTGGAACCAATCCGATAGCCGGTAAGTGTAAGTTTTTCGATGTATTTACCTGAATAATCGGAATAGGCAATCTTACCTCCGGTGGTCATAAACGTACCCGTCACCCCCCATTCCATGCGGTCTCTCTTATAGGTAAAATCGACCGACTGCGTTACATAAGCCGGGAAATTGTCCACTATCCGCAAGCCCGCAGGCATGGTTCCCTGCTCCATCTGAAAGGCAGATTCGAGCAGTTTTTTCATATCTCCCATCTTATAACTTCCGTATCCGGCCGTATAACTTACACTAAACTGGGCATTGGCGCCCAACGTGGTTACGAGAAAAAGAATACTATATATACATATTTTGTACATGGCAGCGTTTATTTAGTCAGATTCATTACATAGCCGTTAAACATCAGCAGGTTATTGTACAGTCTGGTATCGGCAAAGGGGTTGATGTTGGCCAACTTCATTTTCCAGATTTCTTTTGTACCGCTGTTGTCCAGCACTTTCACCTCGTAATTTCCGGATATATAATCGGCTGCTTTATATAATACGGTGCCGGTAAAAGGATCAATATTCTGGAAATATCCCGCCACGGTTGTACGTGCGCCGGTTTCTACTTCCACCAGCGAGAAGCGGATATCGTTGTATTCGATAACCGCCTTACGGGGATTAACGGGATGAAAACCGATGGTGCTGATCTTTGCATCGGATTCTGTACGGAGCAGCTTCAGCGAATAATCCGGGTTCACCTCATACAGTTCCAGTTGCTTTTCGCTTGTATAGTAATTTTTACGGAGTACATATAAATAGCGTGCATCCGACGAAATCCGGACAACCAGTCCTTGGGAATAGACCTCGTCCGGCGAGCTGATTAACTGCTGACTTCCAACCAGGTTTCCGGTTAAGATGTTGTACACATCAAAACCATCGTTGGTTTGAACAAATAGAAGGTTGTTGTCCGTGAGGCAGAAAAACAAGCCTTGAGTCTGAATCTGAAACAGCAAATTATTAAATGTATTGTCTTTGTAGATATAAAGGATGTTTCTGCTATCCGATACAACTACATACCCTGTATTGGATGCCTTCATTATACACCCCGTGTGCAGCGTAAGGTTGTGAGCCTTTGAAAAGGTGGGCAAGGCCGAGGATACATCGTACTGATAATAAGTTCTGAAGTCCATCCCCACCAGCCGGTTTCCATGCAGATCTGGTGCCAGTGAAATATGCGCTTCCAGCATTCTGTCGGAAAGTGAACCATATACATAGGGGTATGATTTATACTCCGAAACATCCGCCGTTAAAGGTAATATATACAGATGAAAAGAGATCCAGCTTGGAAAATCGCCTCCAGGTAAAACAAACTCTCCGGACCGATCCGCCTCCACAATCTTATTTTCATAGCCATATTCCACCACATACTTACAGGGATAGGGATTCGTATTAGTAATCTGAGTACGCAGACTGTTCCGGTTGATGCGATCTCCCTGAATATGTCCGGCCTCAATGGAAGAATAAGACACCGTATAATAAGTTGTGATTTTGACTTGCTGACTATTCCTCAACCGGGCGGCAATCTGATACGATTTATATCCGTAAACATAACTCTGATCCACAAACCAGGTCTGGTCCGGGTCCGTAATCGTAGCAAGCAGACGTGGCGTATATTCGTTGCTGTATATTTCGTAGGATACCACATCAAATCCTTGAGGCCTGTCCCAAACCAACTTCAGGTTATTGTTGGCATCTACAGTCTGCCGCACATTCAGTGCAGCGCTGTTGGTAGAAGAATCTATAAACTTCAGCTTAAACGTATATTCTCCCACATACATTTCGTACCCTGCCAGTTCGGCCAGACTACCGGTTCCGGTCTTGAAACCTACAATCATTTTAAGTTCATGCTCCTTTCCATCAAGGGGTCCGCCGTTAATATATACACTTCCATTATTTATTCCGGATGAAATATCTCTCCCGTCCAGAAAAAACTTCTGATCTAAGATTTCCTTTCCCCGGGTATCCAGCGAATAATAGAAGTATCCGGATGAATATAGATAAATAACCTGATCGGGATCAACTCCGGCAAGGTCGATGCCAATCTGGAACTGTTCGCTTGGTTTTGGCACGTCAACAAAATTATCGTCGTCGCTGTCGTACGCACAGGTAGGCAATAACAGGGTGCATAGCAAGACAAATGAGAGAAGTTTTAAGCTGACTTTAAAGGATGTCATTGGCTCCATTCTACACTATTATTAATTGAAAGAGCAAATATAATAGGATTATTATGCATAACAAATAGATAATGCTTATTTCTCTTTTTCAAATCAATGGGTTCGGCATACAATAGAAGCAACAAACTGAAATGCAATAGATATCTCTAAGCATAAGCTGTACTGAGATTAAGTCTTTTCATCGTTTACTTCTACTCTTTTCAATACGAGAAGCTAATCGTTGAACCATGGTCTACTTTTCGTTGGACCTAGGTCAACATATCGTTGGACCATGGTTGAGATATCGTTGGACCATGGTCCAACGATTAGCTCTTCGTTATAAAAAACAGTAATCTTCGTAGCTTTCTTCCTTATTCACAACGAAGTAAAGACTAAAGGGTAGCTTGAAAATGGAAGAAGACAGACATTTGGGAAAATGACAGATGACAGATCGGTGACAGATAAAAAAGCGATCTATCATTTTTCAACCCGCTGACGGTGTGCCGTTTAGATTGGAAAAATGATAGATGACAGATAGATTTTAGTTTTTTGTAATTAAAACGGTTGCATAGGCTGAAATGCCTTCCTGGCGACCGGTAAAGCCAAGCTTTTCGGATGTTGTGGCTTTGATGGAGATGTCATCCGGATCAACAGCCATCACCTCAGCCAACGTTTGCTGCATAGTTGGAATATGATTCTTCAGCTTGGGCTGTTCGGCGCAAACCGTGGCATCAATATTGCCGAGTTCGTACCCTTTCTCCCGCAAAAGCTTCAGGGTATCCCTCAGCAGGATTTTACTATCAATGTCTTTATATGCTCCGGCAGTATCCGGAAAATGATACCCGATATCCCGCATATTGGCTGCCCCAAGCAAGGCATCGCAAATGGCATGAATCAAGACATCGGCATCCGAATGTCCCTGCAAACCCAACGTATGTTCAATTTTAATACCTCCCAACCACAAGGCGCGGTCAGGAACCAGGGCATGTACATCATACCCGAAACCAACTCGAATTTTCATCATCAACTTATTATTATTGTACCAAACTTCTCAATCCGTCCATATCGAAGGAGAGAGAGAAACGAAGCGTCTGGTCCAGCGGATTACTTTGTATCGTACTGATCAGATAAGCTGCATCCAGCTGGAACACGCTCATACGGAAACCGGCACCCAATGAAAAATACTGGCGGTTCCCCTTATTAACGTTTTCATAGTAATAACCGCCGCGAACAAAGAACTGTTCATTGTAACTATATTCTGTACCCACAGAAACCATCACCTCTTTCAATTCTTCACTTAATCCGCCCGGTGCATCTCCAAAGGATTTAAATATACCCGATATGGGCGAAAGCGAATTATAATCGTCAAGCTTCTTTTGATAGGCAGCCTGTTCTTCGGGGGTGGATCCGGTATAAACAGGTACCGTAGGCACCAGGTATTTGTTTAAATCGAGGTTGAAGGAGATCGTATTGTAATCGTCCAACGGATAAAGCAACGAGGTACCGATCTTCAGGTTGGTGGGTAGAAACTGGTTGGTAGTACCCCCGTCGTACGAAATCTTTGTACCTATGTTGGAAATATTGAATCCGAGCGCCCACAGGCATTCACTGTTACCCAATACCACATACTTGTTTAGATATCCTGCCACATCCGCCGAGAAGGCATTGCCGGCCTGGATATCATCGTCTACTCCGGCTCCCATATCCGAACGGATGTAGCGTAAGGCTACAGCCATGGAGTAGGATTCGGACAACTTACGCGAATAACTCACATCGAAAGCCATTTCGTAGGGGGTAACCTGGTTGTATACGGCTCCTCCGTATTCGGTCATCGCAATCTCTCCCAGCGAAAAATAGCGAAGCGAAGTTCCGATTGCCTGCTGATCGTTGTCGCCCAGCTTATAAAAGCCCGACACATAGGCCAATGCCACATCGTTCACAATCTTACGTAACCAGGGGGTATACGAAAGCGATACGCCTGCCTTACTGTAATGGAATGCATATTTTGCCGGGTTCCAGTACTGCGAATGCACATCGGGGGTGGTTGCGGCTCCAATATCTCCCATACCTCCGCCCCGGGCATCGGGTGCGATGGATAAGGCTGGTACTGCCGTATTTATGGGATTGAATGTGTTCTTAATTTCCCCGGTAGTTTGTCCGTTTACCGGAAGGGTCCACAAACAGGCTGCGGCGAGTGTTGCAAGAACGCTTTTTCTTAGATGAGTCATACTTATTGAATACTTGTTAGAAGCTTAAACACTTATAAAGGCGCTTTTATTGTGCCAATATGATTAATTTTTTTGTCTCGGTTGCCTCGCGCGACTGATCGGTGCGTATGGCTGCCCGGTACAGATAGATACCCGGCTTGAGGCGGACTCCGTTTGTACCGGTGAGATTCCATCGGATCGTATAATCGCTGAACAGAGCCGACGAGCCGTTTTCTTTATACGACCATACAAGCTGACCGATCATATTGTATACATATAACTGAACATCCAGCACGGCTTCGGGACGGTTGTGCGAAATAAAGAAGGTTACATCGCTCCGGGCCGGAACCGGACCTGCGGTGAGTTTATACAATACGGGCTTTAAACCTTCAACGACTTCGAAGGTAAAGGTGTGAAGCGACGAATTGTTCTGCACATCCCAGACTACAAATTCGGCCGTATGCATTCCGGGCTCGAGGGCGGGTATGGGAAACACGATGCGGCCTTCGCCTTCGGAACCGGCAACCGATTCGTAGTAGCTGTTCAGGTTGTAGCTTTGGGAAATAAGTCCGTCTATCACCAGCATCACATCGTGACCGATGCTGCTTCCGCTGATGTTTACTCCGCTTTCGTCACGCAAATAGGCTACAAACAGCGGGGTGGTATTCACCCTGCCTCCATCCCTGAAGGTGGAATCGTTGAGGTATGCATACAGTATCTCCGGACCAACGGTATCTTTCTGTGCCGAGTCGGAGGTTCCTCCTACCTTAAACTGCAGGAAGGCTCCTTGTGCCTCATCCCTTGTTTGGGTATTTCCGGCATACAGGCTTAATTTTCCGTTGTTATTGGAGTACGAAATGTCTTTCGGCACGGTAAAGGAAAAGCTGAACTCCCCCTGACGCACCGAATCTTTACCCGTATACATTACATTGGGATAGGTGGTATAGGAAAAGGGGTTGCCTG
This sequence comes from Macellibacteroides sp., assembly GCF_050251695.1. Lineage (NCBI taxonomy): Bacteria > Pseudomonadati > Bacteroidota > Bacteroidia > Bacteroidales > Porphyromonadaceae > Macellibacteroides > Macellibacteroides sp. The sequence continues at coordinate 51,303 of NZ_JBFWMI010000006.1, read as the reverse complement.
TTTTATCGTTGTCGAGGGTGGTAAGCGTCTGCTTGCTGTCCAGCATGGTGGGCGACAAGACACCCGAAAAATCGGTATCCCGTTTTCTGTCCGGCGTAAGCACCTCTCCTTTTACAGTAACCTTGTCCAATGCTTTTAGCTGAATAGGCTCGCTTCCCACCGGCTGACCGTTTACCTCAGTTATGCGCATCTCCTTCCCGGGATACGAAAGGGTAAGGGCCGGATCTCCTATCAACGTAAAATTGAGCTTGTTGAGGTCGTTCCCCAGGCTCACCTTGGTGGTACGCATGATATCTCCCAGACTAAGCCTTTTACCGCCGTTCTTTACAAAAAGATTGTTTATCAGCTGTTTGTTTATCTGAAAATTAGGGTTGGCATCCACCACCCGGGTGGTGGTGAACAAAGCTATCCCTCCGCTGGTGGGATTAAGGAACACATCTTCGCCGGCCGAGGTATTTACAGCATCGAAACGGGCAAAATCGCAGGTAGCCGTTATCCACAATGGAAGATAGGGATAGTTGAACTGCTTTATTTCGGATTGGGAAAGCACCCCTTCGGCTCCCCAGTAGGCGGTGCTACCGTGACCGGTATAATTTAGAATCATCTGCCCGCTCTTAAGCTCTTTCAGGATACGGGCGTTTACATCCGGATATCCCACCTTCCCTCCGGAAGATTGCTTTTTGTAGGCATCGAAATAAATCTTATTGATCAGAAATTCGGGGTGATTTGTCTCCAGATAATCAGCAAGCAGATTGGCTTGCGACATGTGCAGGTTGTTGTCGCCGTCGTCCGCCACAAAGCTTATGTTGTTTTTCCAGGCTCCGGCTGTTTTATTTTCAATGTATGCAATGCTTTTGTTTACGGCAATCTTTGCCTCCTCGAGGGTTCGTACCGGAAACCGACCGATACCGATATCCAGCTTGTCGCCCGACAGGTTGGCTCCTTCCGAATCGTCCAGAAAGCCAAAATAATCGTCGGTCACGTAGGTATACATATTAAGCGACTCCTTTGATTGGTAGGTAAGCAGCAGGTTGAGGTTGGTAAGGTTCTTCCATTCGCTGGTAATCATGCGGTTGTCGAAAGTTCCGTCGCCAAACAGCAACAGATACCTGGGGGCGGTTCCGGCTTGTTTGCCCCGATCGTAAAACATCTTCATCAACCGCCGGTAGGCTGTGGCATCGGGTGTACCGCTCGAAAATTCGTTGTATACGGGTTCGGGTGTTACAACGGTGACTTTTAGTCCGGATTCCGATCGATGTAGTGCAGCCAGACGCTCGGCCTGTTCCATAAAAGCCGGATGTGTAAGGATTACCATGTCGGTCTGTTCCAATGCGTGCAGGTTCTGATTGGAAACCACACCCACAGTTTCGGGAGCCGGAAGTGTTTTTGAGATATCTACGGCTACAAACTCCCTAAGGGTGTTGGATGCCGGAATCGTAAAGGAACATTCCGTTCCGTTCAGGGTAGTCTCCATCTCGACCGGTAGCACCGGATTGGTAACATCCCATATCTTAACATTGGCAGAGGCCTCCTGAAGCACGAAGCGGGTCACATTGCCCAAAGATGCGATGCTGCGAAAAAAGGTATAGGGTCCGTACATCTTGAGTGTACGTACGGCATGCAGCCGGATGTAATCCAGATGCGCCAGGTCGTTGGTGTTACGGCTGTAGGTTATTCCTACCTGTACGTCCGGTGTTTTGGCTCCGTTCCAGCTTACCGTACGCGAAAGTTCCAGCGCTTTGGTATAGGAATCGTCTATGCTGCTTCTGGGAATTGATGCATTTAACAAAGGCTGAGTTCCGGCGGTTAGGATTACCAAAGCCTGTCCGGTGGTAGGTTTGGCAATGAACCGGAAGGATATCTTGGCGGGATCGTCCGTAATACCCGGCACGGCAAAGGGAAAAGTCTGACCGGTATTAAGCGCGAACGATTCTCCGAAAAGTTCGCGGCCCGACTTGTTGACCGACACCTGGTCTTTTTCGTGTACAAAATAGTCGTCGTACGTATTAACCTGCAACGAGGCCCCGGTTACCGAAGTCTCTTTGGCAAGGGTCTTTACAGGCGATGTGTCTGAAAGGAAATAATAGCCATAGCTCGAATAGGGATTATTCTCGTGGACAAACGTGGCTAAAGAGGTACTATAGCTCCATTTAACCGGACCTCTTCCATAAAAAAGCAGGTAGTTATCTCCTTTATATACTGCTGCTTGCGGAAGATCGTCTGCATAAGGCTGTCTGAAATCCTCGTCCAAAGGCCATCCGCCATACCCATACACCGATACCGCCGCCGGATTGGCAAAGCCCATCTTCTGCAGTTCGGTAAAGGTAAGTTTATATATTCCTGTTTGAGCCACCCGTATCTTTACCCACCGGCCTTGCGATAGCACCGAAGAGGGGGCATATTCCACTGCAGACGCTCCGAGTGAAGCGCATAGGAAGCATAGAGTTATAAGTAGTGACAAAAAAGGCTTTCTCATGACTTTGTTATCTTACCTAACAAAGAAATCGAGCAATTTATGTTGGCCAATATATCCTTGCAGGTGATCATCAATATGTACCGGGCCCACGCCCACCGGAGTACCTGTATAAATCAGATCGCCAATCTTCAATGTAAAGAAGCGGCTTACATAAGCCACAATCTTATCCACCGAAAAAAGCATGTCGCCGGTATTGCCTTCTTGTACCTTCTGTCCGTTGATATCCAGATGAAAAGAGAGGTTGTCCACCTTTCCCAGCTGTTCCAGCGGCATAAAAGTTCCTGTTACGGCCGAATTATCAAACGCCTTGCTTATTTCCCACGGTAATCCCTGCGAACGGAGCTTCCGTTGCAGGTCACGGGCGGTAAAATCGATGCCTACGGTTACCTCGTTGTAGTAACGGTGGGCAAAACGTTCTGCTATATTCTTTCCCAGACGGTCTATTCTGACTACAATCTCTGTTTCGTAATGAATCTCTTCCGAAAAATCCGGTATAAAGAATGGCTTACCATCCTTAAGCAGAGATGAATCCGATTTCATAAAGATTGTTGGCTCCGCTAATTCTAACGTATGATCCAGCTCTTTATTGTGAGCCGCATAATTCATTCCAACTGCAATAACCTTCATTTTTTAGTTTGTTGAATTCATTCGGTTGAACATTAATGCCAGATGGGCGTATAAGGAGGTGTTCTGTACAACAATATGCTCCGGCACACGGATACGGAAGGGGGTAAAGTTCCAAAGGGCCTTGATGCCTTCGGTTATAATGTGATTGGTTACCTCCTGGGCTTTATCAACCGGAACCGTGATAATCCCGATAGTGGCTCCGTACCTCTTTTGCATGGTGCTGAGCTCGCTCATGTGATAAACCGGAATTCCGTTTACCGAAGTTCCGGAAAGTTCTTCGCGGATATCGAAACCGGCTACGATCTCGAGTCCGTACTGACCAAGTCCGGTATCCTGCAACAAGGCAGCCCCCAGACTACCCACCCCGAACAGGAAGGCTTTATGACTTGAGTTGAATCCCAGAAAATCTTCCAGTACATCAATCAGCGTGTCTATTTCGTACCCTACCCTGGTTTTGCCGGAGATGTTTACATAAGATAAGTCTTTGGCAACCTGACTGGCATCCACGTTGATCTCTTTGGCTATCTGTGTAGACGAAATCGACGTTTCTCCTCTTTGTTTTAACAACTTCACAAAGGCTAAATACCAGGGAAGCCTTCTGAGGGTTGGCTCTGGTACTTTCCAGTTTTGTTTTAATTCATCGTTAGCCATTTGCCGTTAGATTATTTATTTTTTGTGAGGGACAAAATTACAATTTTTTTTACAAACTATAAACAAATGAAGTACATAGTATTGACCATGCTATCAAAACAAACAGGGTGCATCTGTATCAGACACACCCTACTCATTATATTTAATTAAAAATTACATCGCAGCCAGTGTTTCGGTAAGGAATGTCCATACTTTCTGAACGGAAGAGATACTTACTCTTTCGTCGGGCGAGTGGGGATATTGCAGATCCGGACCAAAAGAGATCATATCCATATCCGGATAAACCGTTTGAATGATACCGCATTCCAGACCGGCATGCATTACTTTTACATTCGGTGTTCTGCCAAATTTCTGTTCGTACACCCTTTGCATGACACCCAGAATCTCCGATTTGATATTGGGTTGCCAACCTCCGTACGAGCTGCCATACTCTACTTTGGCGCCGGCAAGGGCAAAGACGCTTTCCAGACTTGAACAGATCTGCTCTTTACGACTTTCGGATGAACTACGGGTAAGTATCTTAATCTCGATCAATTGGTCGCTTTTCTTGACAGAAGCCAGATTGGTAGAGGTTTCTACAGTTCCGGGGAAGTCGGCCAACATGCTGATCACTCCGTTCTGGCAACCCTCAATGGCATTGATAAGGTCGTCCTGAATCTCTTCCGGAATAAGGGAAGCGGGTAATTCGGCAGGCTCTGCAACAAACAAAACCGACTCTTCTATTCCCTGATATTCTGTACGGAACATATCCTGATAATCGGCAACCAGTTCCCAAAGCGCTTCCACATTGTCGCCGGGAATGGTGATGATAGCAACGGCTTCGCGGGGGATGGCGTTACGAAGCGATCCGCCGTCGATACTCGACAACCGTGCTCCATAATCCCGTACCGCCTCTTTCAAAAAGCGGAACATCAGCTTGTTGGCATTGGCTCTTCCCAAATGGATATCCACTCCCGAGTGTCCGCCTTTTAAACCTGTAAGAGATAATTTTACCGCTACATCTCCTTCGGGGATGGCAATATCCTCTTTAAATTGGAAAGATATATTTAAATCGGCTCCGCCGGCACAACCAACAAAAAGCTCGCCCTCTTCTTCAGAGTCGGCGTTGATCAGTATTTCTCCTTTAAGGAACCCGGGCTTCAACCCGAAAGCGCCGTCCATACCAACCTCTTCGTCCACAGTAAACAGGGCTTCAACCGGTCCGTGTTTCAGCGTATTGTCCGAAAGCACAGCCAAAGCAAGTGCCACACCGATTCCATTGTCGGCTCCCAGCGTGGTATCTCTTGCGGTTACCCAATCGCCATCGATGTATGCATCGATCGGATCGGTTTCAAAATTATGTACGGTCGCAGCATTCTTCTGAGGAACCATGTCCAGATGGCCCTGAATGATTACAGTCTTGCAATGTTCCATTCCAGGAGTGGCCGGTTTTCTGATCACAATGTTACCGGTCTTGTCCTGCAGGGTTTCAAGACCCGATTCTTTTCCAAAAGCAAGGATATAACGGGTTACCGCATCCATATGTCCTGTGGGACGTGGAATCTGCGTGAGGTCATGAAAATAGCCCCAAACATGCTGAGGAGAAAGATTTCTGATTTCTGCTGCCATAGGAGTTAAAAATTTACTTTGAACAGATAAAATAAAAAAGATACTTACTTATTTGCAACCACCGGTTTGTCTTTACGATTCGTAACCGAGAGTGCTATTATTCCTGCCACGCCAACCAATCCGGTCCAGACTGTCTGCAAGGTATGAACCACCAATGCAAAAGCGGCGGCATCGTTTCCGTTTACATTAAAGCAAACCAGGGTGGCGATTACCATAAAATGCCAGGGGCCGATAGCTCCCTGAACCGGTACAGCCACACCGATACTACTCATCGTAAAGGCGATCAATCCCACTGAAATACCGAGTTCTTTTGTAAAGTCAAAAGCATAGAACGTTATATAGAAGAAAAGAAAATAGCCTACCCAGATCAATAGGGTATACAGAACAAACTTTGTCTTTTCTTTCATAAACCAGACCGAACGGATTCCATCCCACACACTGGCCAACGTTGCTTTGATTTTCTTTACCAGACTGAAATGTTTCATATAGGTAAATACAAACCATACAACCGCTGCTATAATTACAAGAACCACATAAATCCACAAGGAGGTAAAGGTTGTTTGGAATCCTTGCAGCAATTCGGGATTCTTGGAGAAGAAGCTCAGGAAAAATCCAAAATGGAATACGAATATGAAGGCGGTTATCAACCCAACCATGATTGTATCCATTACCCGGTCTACCAGCAGTGTACCAAACAGTTTTGAAAACGAAATCTTGTCGTAACGGGATACCACACCGCATCTCCAAACTTCGCCAACACGCGGAAGCACTAGATTAACGGCATAATTGCCTAATACCGCCCAGATTACATTACTTCGTTTCGGGTAGTCGCCCGAGGAATGGATAAGCAATTCCCAGCGAAGTGCGCGGATTACATTGGCTCCCGCCCCAAATAACAATGAAAACAATATAATATCATAACGAACGTCTTCCTTAATTACTTTCATAATTACGGAAATATCCATTTTTCTATAAAGAAACCAGAGCAATAATACTCCAAAGGCAAGAGGAAGACATATCTTAAGAATCGTACGGAGCATGCTCTTAAATTCCATTACGCATAGGGTACTTTAAATTATTTGTTGTACTTTTGTCCATCTGCAAAGATAAGCATAATATTCAAATACAAACATTTTACACCAAAGAAGTGGATGAGATTGGTAAAACCAAAAAAATCATTAGGACAGCATTTCCTTAAGGATCTGAGCATTGCGCGCAGAATTGCCGAAACGTTGTCTGATTACAAACACCTACCCGTTCTTGAGATAGGCCCGGGAATGGGAGTACTTACTACATTTTTACTTGAAGAGGGACACAACCTTTCGGTGGTTGAACTAGACAGGGAATCTGTTGCTTACTTAAATGAAAATTTCCCTGCAATAGCCGGAAGAATCCTGGCCGAAGATTTTCTGAAACTTGATTTGGAGACTTTGTTTGAAGGTCCCTTCTGTGTAATAGGTAATTACCCCTACAATATTTCAAGCCAGATCTTTTTCAAAGTTCTTGATCACAAGGAAAAGGTGCCTTGTTGCTCGGGGATGATACAGAAGGAGGTGGCCGAACGGCTTGCTTCGGGACCGGGTAAGAAAGCCTACGGCATCTTAAGTGTGCTGCTGCAGGCCTGGTACGACATAGAATATCTTTTTACCGTAGATGCCTCGGTATTTAATCCGCCGCCCAAAGTACAGAGTGCTGTAATCCGTATGGTTCGTAACAAACGGGAGTCGCTGGGCTGCGACGAGAAGATTTTCAAGTCGGTGATCAAGACCTCTTTCAACCAACGCAGGAAGACTCTGCGCAATTCGATGAAACCTCTGCTTGGAAAAGACTTTCCGGATTATGCCTTGCCTATTTTTGACAAACGGCCGGAGCAGCTTTCTGTCGAGCAATTTATAGAATTAACTCATATCACGGATGCCTATCTGAAAAAAACAGGCGGACAGGTGCCGGTAGTATCTGACCTTTCTGAAATAGAATAAAGGTATGATTGAACTTACGAAAGAATATATAGAGCATCTTAGGGAAGTTATCGAACTCAAAGATGAAACCGCGGCAGTGAATATGTTGCAGGAACTTTATCCTGCAGACATTGCCGAGCTATTTCAGGAACTTGACCTGGAAGAAGCTATCTATCTCTACATGCTTATGGATGGAGAGAAGGCGGCCGATGTTTTGATGGAGCTGGACGAAGAGGACCGGCGTAAACTTCTGAAGGAGCTGCCCAGCGAGCTGATTGCCAAGCGCTTTATCGACTTCATGGAGACCGACGATGCGGTTGACCTGATGCGTGAGCTTGACGAAGATACGCAGGAAGAAATTCTTTCGCATATTGAAGACGTTGAACAGGCCGGAGATATCGTAGACCTGTTGAAATACGACGAAGATACGGCCGGGGGACTTATGGGTACCGAAATGATCGTGGTGAACGAGAATTGGAGTATGCCCAAGTGTCTGGAAGAGATGAGGTCGCAGGCCGAGGAGATGGATGAGATTTATTATGTGTATGTGGTTGACGATGACGAACGGCTCAGGGGGGTTCTTCCTCTAAAAAAGATGATCACAAGTCCGTCTGTATCCAAAATCAAGCACGTGATGAAAAAGGATCCGATTGCAGTAAAGGATAGCGACAGCATCGAGGAAGTGGCTCAGACTATTGAGAAGTATGACCTTGTGGCTCTGCCCGTTATTGATAGTATCGGCCGGTTGGTAGGAAGAATCACCATCGACGACGTAATGGACGAAGTTCGCGAACAGCATGAACGCGACTATCAGTTGGCTTCCGGTATCTCGCAGGACGTGGAAACTTCGGATAATGTGATCTTACAGACTGCCGCCCGTCTTCCCTGGTTGCTTATCGGCATGATAGGGGGGTTGGGTAATTCGGTCTTACTGGGAGGTTTTGAATCGAGCTTTGCAGCGAATCCCAAAATGGCATTGTTTATTCCGCTCATCGGAGGAACCGGAGGGAACGTTGGAATCCAGTCGTCGGCAATCGTCGTTCAGGGCCTTGCCAACAATTCTTTGAAACAAGGCAATGTATGGAAACAAATCGTTAAGGAATCGGCGGTTTCATTAATCAATGCCAGCATCATCAGTCTGGTTGTTTTCATCTATAACTTCTTCATGCTGAACAACCGGGCGATTACGGCCTCGGTTTCACTTAGTCTTTTTGCTGTAGTGATGTTTGCCAGTATATTCGGCACCCTGGTTCCGATGACTCTGGATCGGTTTAAGATTGACCCGGCTTTGGCTACCGGGCCATTTATCTCCATTACAAACGACATCATCGGTATGATGATCTATATGTTTATTACGGCCGCTCTGTCTTAATCTGTAAATTTATTAGCGCGCAGGGAATCATCTTCTGTTCATCACTGATCAGAAGATGCCTCCTTTATACATGTCGTCGAAATTGGTATGTTGCCCTTCAATCTTTTTAGCCGCTTCACCCTGAGGGTCAAGTTCTATGGCCTGCTTCAGATCTTCAAGCGCCTCTTTCGATTTTCCCAGCAGCGTGTAGGCCCGTCCTCTTTCGGCAAAGGCCTTGGCAAAATCGGGTTTAAGCTCGATGGCATCTGTGAATAGGTCGGCGGCTTCGGCAGGTTTCCCTTGTTTTATAAGCAATTTACCTTTCATCACGTAAGCATCTTCATTAAACGGATTCAAGTCGAGCACATACTGATAATCCTCGTGTGCAGCATCCAGATTATCCTGTGATTCATGAATCTGCCCGCGTAGCAGATACAATGCCTCTTCCTCCGGCGAAAGTTCAAGGGCTTTCTCTACATCCGTCAGGGCTTCGTCTGCCTGTCTCATTCCCAGCAGGACTTCCGCCCTGGACAGGTATGCTTCTGTATAATCGTCTTTGAGTGCAATGGTTCGGGTAAGATCGGCCAGGGCATTCAGAAGATCGCTTAGTCCTTGGTATGCTTTACCTCTGAGATAAAAGGCGTTGGCCAGTGTATTGTCTTTTTCTATCACATAGGTGGTGCCTTCAATTACAGATTCGTAACGCTCCATCATATAGGCCAGATTGGCGCGGGTGATCCAGGTTGACAAATGATCTGGCTCCGCCTCCACCATCTGATCGTACACCTGAGAGGCTTCTTCCAGCTGATTTACGGAAGTATAGGCTACTGCCAGATATCCCATCGTTTCAAAATCTGACTGAATTTTCAATGCTTCAAGAAAACATTTGATCGCATAGGTAACCTGACCTATTTTTTGTGCACGCACACCGTCGTACTTAAAGATATCGAAGTTTTTCTTATCTTCTTTTGCCTTGCTCTCTTCTGGCGATTCGGAACTACCGGAAAACAGTGATGTAAAGAAATTTCCCATGAGTGATTATTTTATACGTGCAAATATATAAAATCATTTAGAATGCCATAGTGTTTAATAACAACAAGATTCGTTATTTACTTTCAAACTAATTTAAACCGCCCATAAGAATTTTACAATATATAATTTTTAATGCCTTTTTTTCTATTATTTAGAAGTTTTGACACCTTAAAGATTTCGTTTTTCAATTTTTTCACACAAAAGGCTGTGGCTCCTTCACACATTTGGTTACCTTTGCAAGCATTTGTAACCAGGCAGACTTTTATCCATTCTCCGGAAAAAGCGCCTTCTAAACTAATTTTATGGAAAACTTTGAAGTAGGAATTTTGTTAATGTCGGTTGGTATGATTACTGTATTTGTCATCTTACTGATCGTGATCTACCTTGGAAAAGGATTGATAATTCTAGTTAATAAGTATGTCCCGGAAGAGGTTGTTGCAAAAAAGCAACCCCCTACCCATTCATCCGGTTCAAATCCGTCTCTTCCCGATGCCACGTTAGCCGCAATTGTTGCCGCTGTTGGTGTTACTACGGAAGGAAAGGGCAAGGTTGTAAAGGTGGAGAAGGCCTAATCTCCCCACTTTCATTTATTTCGTTGTGATTCCTTGAATATTTAATACGTTTAACAGCTATATTATGAAAAGAGAAATTAAATTCAGTCTGGTATTCAGAGACATGTGGCAATCTGCCGGAAAATATGTGCCCCGCGTAGACCAGCTTGTAAGGGTTGCTCCAGCCATCATCGAAATGGGATGTTTTGCCCGTGTTGAAACCAATGGCGGGGGCTTTGAACAGGTAAATTTACTATTCGGCGAAAATCCAAATAAAGCGGTAAGAGAATGGACCAAACCTTTTAAGGAAGCGGGTATTCAGACACACATGCTGGACCGTGCCCTGAACGGATTGCGTATGAGTCCGGTTCCTTCGGACGTACGCCAGCTGTTCTATAAGGTGAAAAAGGCACAAGGAACAGACATTACACGTACCTTTTGCGGACTGAACGATGTAAGGAACATCGCTCCCTCTATCCAATATGCCAAAGAGGCAGGAATGATCTCTCAATGTGCACTAAGTATCACTCATTCGCCCATTCATACGGTAGAATATTATACCAATATGGCTTTCGAGCTGATTGAACTTGGAGCCGACGAGATCTGTATCAAGGATATGGCCGGTATCGGACGTCCTTATTCTCTTGGTCAGATTGTCGGTAATATAAAAGCCAGACATCCGGAAATACCTATACAGTATCACAGCCATGCTGGTCCCGGATTCAATATGGCCTCCATCCTTGAAGTCTGCAAAGCAGGATGCGATTACATTGATGTAGGTATGGAACCTCTGTCATGGGGTACTGGGCATGCCGACCTGATCTCTGTTCAGGCCATGCTGAAGGATGCGGGCTTTATCGTTCCCGAGATCAATATGGAAGCTTATATGAAGGTACGCAGTATGATCCAGGAGTTTATGGATGATTTTCTTGGATTATATATCAGTCCGAAGAACCGCTTAATGAACTCACTGTTGATCGGACCGGGACTTCCGGGAGGTATGATGGGAAGTCTGATGGCGGATTTGGAAACCAACCTCGAAACAATCAACAAGAATAAAGTAAAGAACAAACAGCCGGTAATGACGCAGGATCAACTGTTGATAAAGCTGTTTGACGAGGTGGCCTATGTATGGCCCCGCATCGGATATCCTCCTTTGGTTACTCCGTTTAGCCAATACGTAAAGAATCTTGCCATGATGAATGTTATGCAGATGGAAAAAGGCAAAGAGCGTTGGGGTATGATTGCGGACGACATATGGGATATGATATTGGGTAAAGCCGGAAAGCTGCCAGGAACGCTTGCGCCTGAAATTGTTGAAAAGGCTAAAGAAGAAGGCCGGCAGTTCTTTGAAGGAGACCCGCAGAAGAATTACCCGGACGCGCTAGACAAATATCGTAAGCTGATGAATGAGAAGCAATGGAGTGTGGGCGAAGACGATGAAGAGCTGTTTGAGTACGCTATGCATCCGGCCCAATACGAGGCTTATCGTTCGGGCAAAGCTCAGGTTGAATTCCTGGCAGATGTTGCCAGCAGAAAAGCGGCATTACATGAAGCGCAAGCTCCTGCAGCCGTACCGGTACATCCGGCACTGCCATCTTCTCCTCAAACAATGACTGTAGATGTGAACGGACAGGCATACAAAGTAACCGTATCCTACGGAGATACAACAAATACACCGGTTCAGTCCGGCGCACCATCTGCCGCTCCTGCAACAGCACCGGCTACCGGAAGCGGAATGGAGCTGCTATCGCCCCTTGAAGGAAAATTCTTCCTGGTGAAAAGCGCATCAGACATTCCCGTCAAGGTTGGAGACGTAGTGAAGGAGGGACAACTTCTCTGCTACATTGAAGCGATGAAAACCTACAATGCGGTTCGTTCGGAAGTGAGCGGAACTATCACTTCCATCGCTTATGGAAATGGAGATTCAGTTGTTGAAGATGATGTTTTAATGACCATACAATAATGGAAGATATTTTTCAGAACTTATATGAAATGACTGCGTTCAGTAATATCATTGCTGAACCGCAGTTCCTGATAATGTATGCCATCGCATTTATCTTACTTTACCTTGGCATAAAGAAACAATACGAACCTCTTTTATTGGTTCCCATTGCATTCGGAGTTCTGCTTGCGAACTTCCCCGGAGGCGATATGGGGGTGATACAGGCCGATGAAAACGGCATGATAGCTGTAAAAGGGGTGATGAAGAATATATGGGAGATGCCTTTACACGACATAGCTCACGAGCTGGGTCTGATGAATTTCATCTACTATATGCTTATTAAGACCGGCTTTTTACCTCCCATCATTTTCATGGGGGTTGGTGCATTGACAGATTTCGGACCTATGCTGCGTAACCTGCGTTTGTCTATTTTTGGTGCTGCGGCTCAATTGGGTATTTTTTCGGTTTTGCTGGTAGCTATTTTAATGGGTTTCACACCAAAAGAGGCTGCGTCATTAGGAATTATAGGCGGTGCCGATGGCCCCACAGCTATCTTTACTACCATCAAGTTGGCTCCGCATCTGCTGGGACCTATTGCAATTGCAGCCTATTCTTACATGGCACTGGTTCCAGTTATCATACCCATGGTTGTTAAGCTTCTGTGTACGAAAAACGAGCTTAAGATCAATATGAAAGAGCAGGAAAAACTATATCCGAGCGATACGGAGTTTAAAAACATGCAGGTTCTTAAGATTGTTTTTCCCATCGCCGTAACCACAGTTGTTGCCCTATTTGTGCCGTCGGCTGTTCCTTTGGTTGGTATGCTGATGTTCGGTAATCTGGTAAAGGAAATCGGAACAAATACATTCCGGTTGTTCGATGCGGCATCCAACAGTATCATGAATGCCGCCACCATATTTCTGGGACTTTCGGTAGGTGCAACCATGACTACGACCGCTTTTTTAAATCTACAGACAATCGGAATTGTGATTGGAGGATTCTTAGCTTTTGCCTTGTCGATATCCGGTGGAATTCTGATGGTAAAACTATTTAATTTATTCAGTAAGAAGAAAATAAACCCATTAATCGGCGCTACCGGATTAAGTGCGGTACCGATGGCTTCACGTGTAGCCAATGAGATCGCCCTAAAATATGATCCTAAAAATCATGTCCTTCAGTATTGCATGTCCAGCAATATTTCGGGAGTAATAGGATCTGCTGTCGCTGCCGGGGTACTTATATCATTCTTATCTTAATAAGTTAGACGACAAGTTAAAAAAAGGAGTTTGAAGGATTAATCCTCTAAACTCCTTTTTTTTTGTTCTTTTTAAGGATTATTGATTAATTTATAAGAAATAATTGAAATAAAATGTGGCTATAAAAAAATAATTAGTTTAATTTGTGACAGATATAGGAATAATCATCCTTTTTTAAATATGACTGAATTATGAGCGACATTCTTGAGACTAATTTGCCGGCAGAAGAAAACGCAGGCAAATTGGAAGAAGCTAACGTTCCGGAGGTAACACCGGAAATTACAGTATCGGATATGGAAACAGAAGATTCGACAGACACTGTTGCATCCGGAGCTGTAGGTAAATTATCAAAAGAAGAAATTCTTAGCAAGTTATCCGATCTGGTTGAAGTATCCGTGGAGGAGTCGCGGAGTGAAATTGAATCACTCAAGCAAGCCTATTACAAAATTCGAAGGAACGAAGTGGAAGAGCTCAAAAAAACGTTTCTTGAAAATGGAGGGGACGAAAAAGACTTTTCTGCTCCTGTAGACGAGATCGAGACTCAAATAAAGAATCTGCTCAATGTATATAAAGAAAAAAGAGCTGCCCTTGTAGCTGAAGAAGAACGCGTTAAAGAGGCTAACTATGCCTTGAAACTGCAGTTGATCGAACAGCTGAAACAGCTTACTGAAAGTCAGGAAGACTTTAACAAACTATACAACGACTTTAAAGACATCCAGAATCGCTGGAAAGAGGTTAAAGCAGTTCCTCAGGAGTTTGCCAATGAACTTTGGAAAAATTACCAGATTTATTCAGAGAAGTTCTACGACATAATAAAAATAAACAACCAGTTCCGGGATTACGACTTTAAGAAAAACCTGGAATTAAAGACAGCGCTGTGTGAAACTGTTGAGAAGCTGGAGGAAGAACCCGATATTATCTCGGCATTTCACCAACTTCAAAAACTTCATCAGCAATGGAAAGAGATCGGTCCGGTTTCGAAGGAATTACGTGAAGAGCTTTGGACTCGTTTCAAAAATGCATCAACAGCAATAAATAAGAAACATCAGGCCCATTTCGAAGGATTGAAATCCCGCGAACAAGAAAACCTGGATGCTAAAACCGCCATCTGCGAAGAGATTGAAGCCATCGATATGGATGCCCTTAAAACCTTCAAAGACTGGGAAGAGATGAACAAGCAGGTTATTGCTCTCCAGGAAAAATGGAAGACAATCGGCTTTGCCCCTAAAAAAGCAAATGTAAAGATATTTGAACGTTTCCGTGCCGCCTGTGATGCCTATTTCAATAGGAAGAACGATTTTTACAAGGCTATCAAAAATGATATGGAACGCAACCTTGAATTGAAAAAGGCATTGTGTGAAAAGGCGGAAGCATTAAAAGACAGTACGGACTGGAAAGATAGTACTGATAAACTGATTGCGTTACAGAAAGAATGGAAAACAATCGGTTCTGTAGCCCGCAAACACTCTGATACAATCTGGAAGCGCTTCATTTCGGCTTGCGACTATTTCTTCGAACAGAAGAACAAGAATGTATCTTCTCAGAAATCGGTTGAACAAGATAATCTGGCTGCTAAAAAACAATTGATTGAGAAAGTAAACTCTTTGGATGAATCTCTTAAGGCAGATCAGGCAGTATCTGTATTAAAAGGTCTGATTGCAGAATGGAACACAATCGGTCATGTACCTTTCAAAGAAAAAGACAAGGTATATAAAGAATTCCATGACGCAGTAGACAAACAGTTCGACCGTCTTAAAGTAGGTCAGGCTGAGCGCAAAATGCAGAGCTTCCGCAGCAGCATCACCGACATGAATAGTGGTGAAAAGGGGAAAAACAAGCTTTACGGCGAACGTGAACGATTGATGCGTTACTACGAACGACTAAAAACCGAAGTTCAGACTTACGAAAACAATATTGGATTCTTAAGCGTTTCTTCCAAAGGCGGAAGCGGTTTGGTAAAAGAGATGGAACGTAAGATTGAAAACCTGAAAGAAGAGATGGCACTTACAGTGAAAAAGATAGATGCCATTGATGAGAATCTGGAATAGAAAAAAATGAAGAAGCCGTTTCCTACAGAGACGGCTTCTTTTTTCATATAAACATGCGTTATATTAACTATTTTAATCCGGGTCACGAGATGGCCGTACTTCAGGGACAGCCTTCCTATACAGCGCCTTCCAATGTCCACAAGATGATGAAGGAGCTTGAGTTATTACCGCTATGGTATGCAGACAGCCAGGATTTCGTGTTAGTCGATAATCCCGAAAAAATCAATGAATTGGATCGGCCTAAAGAATTTGGGCCTATGGCTTCTCCGGTATCTGCTGAGTTCATCCTAAAAAAAGGATCGACTCTACCTCCTGCAACCATTAATCCTTGGGGAGTATCGTTTCATAGTCTGCATATGTTTTCCAATTTGAAGAAGCTAAGCGGCTGGCCGCTGGTTATCCCTCAATGGAACCCTGCCTACACCCAGCTCTGTGGACGACAAACCGCGGCCCTATGTTTAAAGAGAATAATTGAAATCGAGCCATCCGTTGGAGAAATCGCAATTCCTGTATTTTGCAACTCGCTGGAAGAGGTGTACAAAGAGCTGAAAACCGCTTCTTTTCCGGTAATCTGCAAGATGCCTTATTCTTCATCGGGAAGGGGACTCCTTTGGCTGGATTCTTCAGAACTGGTTACCTCTGAAAGTAATTGGATAAAAGGAGCATTAAATAAACAAGGGACTATAAGCATAGAACCCGCTCTGAATAAAGTGCAGGATTTTGCAATGGAGTTCTATTCCAACGGGCAGGGAACAATAGAATATAAGGGACTCTCTCTTTTTTCTACGGAAAGAAGAGGGGCATATTCCGGGAATATACTGGAAAGTCAGCAGAGACTGAAGGAGAGGCTCTCTTCTTATTTAGGTGAAGAACTTATTGACGCCGTACGAGATGCTGTCAAAGAGGTGCTGGAGACCGTCTATGGCACGCAATACACAGGCTACCTTGGTGTAGATATGCTTGTATATAAAGACAAGCAGGACAACTACAAGATACACCCTTGTATTGAGGTAAATATGAGGTACACCATGGGAATGCTCGCTGTTCATTTATATGAACGCTATATGGCGTCAAATTCAGCCGGTAGATTTATCATCGATTTTCATAAGAAAGCAGGAGAAGCACAAAAGACACACCGTATGCTTCAGGAGAAAAATCCACTGTTTTTTGAAGAAAATAAGTTACGTTCTGGTTACTTACCACTTTGTCCGGTTACAGAAAACAGCCATTATATTGCTTATATAATGGCCTCTGCTACTTGTTCTTGATCAGATTGATAAATTCTTCCCTGGTTTTGGCTTGCTGAAAAAACCCGGTAAAATCAGATGTTGTAGTAAGCGAATTCTGCTTCTCTACACCCCGCATCTGCATACACATATGCTGAGCTTCAATAACGACCATAACACCCAGCGGATTTAACGTATTCTGGATACACTCTTTGATTTGCAGCGTCATGCGCTCCTGAATCTGTAATCTGCGGGCAAAAATATCAACAACCCGGGGTATTTTACTTAATCCGGTGATATATTTATTCGGTATATAAGCAACATGCGCCTTACCAAAAAAAGGCAACATATGATGCTCACAGAGAGAAAAGAAATCTATATCCTTTACAATAACCATCTGTTTGTATCCCTCTTCCTCGAACATAGCCGCCGACAAAACCTTCTGTGGGTCTTCGTCATATCCTTTCGTAAGAAATTGCATCGCTTTGGCAACCCTTTCAGGAGTTTTGATAAGCCCCTCACGCTCCACATCTTCACCTAGCAGATCCAGAATGCGTGAATAATGCAATGCCAGCTCTTCTCTTTTAAGTAAAGTTTCTTCTTTAACTTCTTTCATCTTTGATTATGCAAATTTAGAGAGGAATATTAACTTCTTCTTTAACAATATATATTTCCTTACCATAGGTAGGAAAAGCTTCCACCAGCTTTCTTTTTAGGTCATAAGCCTCCTCATGACTACGGAAATCACCCACTCGCAACTTCCAGAAAGGAGCTGTATAAGTCACATAGGTAGTCAGCTCAGGGAATATTTCCTTAATTTCTTTTTCCCTTTTGAATGCTTCATCTTTAGAAAGCCGTTGATTTCCGGTAAATACCTGAGCCCGAAATCCCTGTACTTTTATAAAAGCATCATTACCGGTTCGCTGTACTTTATCTCCGGCCAATCGTACACCTACCATTTTCTTAATGGAAGGATCTTGATTAACCACCACCTTTCCTTTCGAAAGCGAAGGCTCCTGAAATGCATCAAAAATAGTGGTTGTGGCAGTTAAGTCAGAGTTTACCTCCTGAGCAAAGGCAGAGTGAGACGTCAGAAAAGCAGCTGTGATTAAAGCTACATATGAAAATTTTCTCATAGGCTTATTTTATGAATAAAAGAATAGGGACACTTCGGGTTACGAAGCGTCCCCTTTGAATCATTTAATATCAAAATGCTTCGATAATCGGCATGAATTTATCCACAGCCAAAGAAGCACCACCAATCAGACCACCGTCTACATCCGGATTAGCAAACAATTCTTTTGCATTTGAAGCATTACAGCTACCTCCGTAAAGAATTGAGCAATCGTCGGCAACAGTCTGTCCATACTTGCCAGCAATTGTCTGACGGATATGTGCATGAATTTCCTGAGCTTGATCAGCTGTAGCAGTTTTACCTGTTCCAATTGCCCAAACCGGTTCGTAAGCCAATACCAATTTACCAAAATCTTCGGCAGAAAGATCAAACAAAGAGCCAGCAATCTGAGCATCAACAACTTCAAAATGCTTTCCGGCTTCTCTTTCTTCCAGAACTTCACCGATACAGAAAATAGGTGTAAGTCCGTTTGCCAATGCCAATAAAACTTTTTCTTTCAGAATTTCGGCTGTTTCGTTATAATAAGCGCGTCTTTCTGAATGGCCAAGTATCACATACTTTGCACCTGTAGATGCAACCATAGCAGCCGATACCTCTCCTGTATATGCACCACTGTTTTTGTCGGCGCAATTCTCTGCAGCTACACCAATTTTGTTTGTGTCGATTGCAGCAGCAATACTTGCCAAATGAGTAAATGGAGTACCGATTACTACATCACAGTTGATTGCCTTGCCTTTCAGGGCAGCATCCAAACCTTTTGCCAGTTCAAGACCTTCTTGCAGCGTGGTGTTCATTTTCCAGTTACCTGCAACAATATTTTTTCTCATGTCTTAATTAATTAAATATATAATATAAAATATCAACTCTCAATTTGCTTATCAGAACGTTTCCTCCGATTTCTAAAATAATCATATATCCAAACAAGCAGCAAAGGTACGGTAAAACTCAATAACATGAATAATATACCGTCATCTTCTTTTGGATTAACAGACTTCCCGTCCAGATGGTTCTGCATTGTTTCTTTAATGTAATCCTCGTCAGGCAAATCATTAGGGTTCCATTTTGCCCCAATTACCCCGTCATTAATAAGAATCAATCCCGGATTAGCACGAATCATAGTCTTAAGTAAAACATCATCCGTTGTAATAAATGTATATTCCGAACCCGTATTATTTTCCCAGTCGATCATTGATTCACGGGAAGACCCTGTTAAACAATAAAACGGATACCCCTGTTCCTGGGCAAAGTCAAATACATTATTTATTGCATCTATATTTTTATCGTCCGCCTTTTCTATTGAAGGAATAACAAGCCAGAACATTGGACCTTTGCTACGAAGGACTTCATCCGTAATATCAACTGATGCACTGTCATACAGTACAAACCCGGGAACCGGGGGTACATACCCCTTCTTAATCAAATCGGAACGCGAGCTAACGTATGTCCAGGTAGAATCATCCGCAGGATAATTTTCCAATGAGAATTCTTTCTTTACTCCGTCCTTTTCGTAGGTAAAATAATATGCATACTCATCGGCAGGCGCATTGTCGGGTATCGACACCAATGCCGGTATATTGGCCCCTACTTTGAACGGTCTGAAATCAATAATGGGGAGATGACTGTAATTACTGTAGTTAAAGCCTATACAGAATAAATAGGCAAATAGCGTAACAAACCAATAGGCCTTAAAGGTATAAAAATTACATAGATACCGATTATAGATAAAAGCGATTACTGCTGCGGCTAGCAGAACTATATTTTTAAAAAAAGTTTCCCAGTTTGTCAGAACTATTGCATCACCGAAACATCCGCAATCCGACACCGGATTAAATAGTGCCAGATAGAGGGTGAGGGGAGTCATAAACAACATAAATACCAGAACAAAAAAGGATGAATATCTGCGATACACCCCTAGCAGCATACAAACGCCCAAGGTGAATTCGGCAGCCGAAAGACAGAAAGTCAGCAGCAATTCAAAAGAAGACAGCCAGGTAAAACCAAAAGCCATAAGATAGTCGCCGATCTTTATTGCTCCACCAACCGGATCAATAGCCTTAACTATTCCCGAAAAAATAAAAACAACGCCAATCAGCAAACGGCTAATTTCTGCAACTACTTTTTTTGCCAGCTCTGTCCTAACCATATCACTCCTCTCCGAATTCTAATTTTATCAGCCCAAAGATTGCATAGTTAATCATATCCATATAATTCGCATCAATTCCTTCCGAAACGATGGTCTTGCCATTATGCGATTCGATTTGTTTTGTACGATAAATCTTCATCAGAATTAAATCTGTATAGGAGCTGATACGCATACTCCGCCAGGCTTCGTCATAATCATGATTTTTAGCATACATTAACTCTTTTGTTTCAGTAATATATTTATCATACAGGCCCATTGCCTCTTCGGATGTCATATCGGTAGTATCGGCAAAACCTTTCGCAAGTTGTATCAACCCTATCACCCCATAGTTGACAATGCCTATAAATTCGGGCTTTATGCCTTCGTCCACCATACTAACCCCCTTCAACTCAAGACTTCGGATCCGGTTTGCCTTGATGAATATTTGATCGGTAATTGATTGCGGACGCATTATCCTCCAGGAAGGACCATAATCGACCAGCTTCTTCTGGAATAAATCTCGACAAAGGGCTATAACCTTTTCAAATTGTGCTATTGTATCTGCCATATGAAGATAATATTATGCTACAAAGATAATAAAAAACGACAAAAGGCACAGAAGCTACTATGCAACTGTGCCTTTTGTTCTATAAATGTGACGTTACGAACAACGCAATGAACGTCCTAGTCGTAAAGTTGTTGTCTTGGAAATACCATTCAATTCACAAATCTTACTTACAGAAGTACCGTACTTACGTGCAATAGCTCCTAAAGTATCGCCAGATTTGATGCGATGATAGATTGCATTATTGTCTGATGATGCTTCAACAGTAATATTCTTTTGTTTGCTGTTTGACACCTTTGATTTTTCATCGTTGCCCGACTCATTCTTAGCAGAGGCTGTACGGGTTGTTGAACCTGCACTGCAACGGATTGCCTGACCTAATCGTAAAACTGAAGTTCTCTTCAAGCCATTCAATTTGCACAGCTGACTTACAGTTGTTCCATACCGGCGGGCAATTGCACCCAGTGTATCACCCGACTTCACACGGTGATAAACCATCTGATCGCCTGATGATGTATATACATTACTGTTTCTGCCATTGATCTTTACATTATGGAAAACATACAAATCCTCGTGAGGAACTCCATTTTCAAAATCAATAATATCTGCAGGATTAATATCTTTTCCAAGGAAGCGTGTTTCAAAATGAAGATGAGAACCGGTTGAACGTCCGGTATTTCCTCCTAGAGCGATCGGATCACCAGCCTTAACATAGTCGTTCACATCAACCAAAAAATGAGAAAGGTGTCCGTAAACAGTTTCAAGACCGTTCGGGTGACGAACCACCACGTAGTAACCATACCCTCTTCTCTCATAATTCTTAATACGGATTTTACCGTCAAATGCAGCCCGGATTGTATCTCCTATCTGCACTTTCAAGTCGATTCCCCGGTGCATTCTGCGTCTTCTCGGGCCATACTTTGATGTTACGTTTACTTCGCTGGTTACAGGCAGAACAAAAGTTGAACAGTCGATACGAAAAGAATCAGGTAAAGTAAGATTCTCTTTCTTATAGGGATTCACCCAACGGTTGTCCCAGATTGAACCGTATAACTCATCGGCAGGAAACATTTTGTCTTCTTCAGCCAATTCTGCTTCCAACATCTTGGAATTTAAATCCGACAGCTCTTTAGCTGCCATTTCTTTTTTAAAGCCAACGCGATCGGCCATAAGTTCCGTAACCTTTGTGTCCATTTGACGCATACGGTTTGCAACTTTCTTTTTTACGGGAGTCAGCGGAGTTGCCGCAGATGCCACAAAAAAGAAACCGCAGAGGAATAATAATGTTCTTATGCTCATTTGTTGTATAATTAACTTAAATAGGGGGGTGACCAACCGATAGACACATCGGGTTACATAGCCAACATGTCAAAGTTCGCATTTTAGAATATACCAGCCAAACTAATTGAAGAAAAATTTCGGCAATAAGTCTAAACAAGATTTAAAATTACATTTTAATTTGTTGATTTATTGCACGTTATACCAAACCATGTTTTACAACACATTAACTAATCATTCCCCAGTTTATTTTGTTGGAAAAAAGCTTCTTAAGTTTTTGGTTCAGCACCAGATTTCTTTCTTCTGTAAGGTCCGGATCTTCGGCTAATATCATTTGAGCCATATCACGGGCATATTGGAGTAATTGTCCGTCGGACGACAGATCGGCAATTTTGAGATCTATCCCCTCGCCGCTCTGCCGGGTGCCTTCCAGATCCCCGTGACCACGAAGGCGAAGATCTGCCTCCGCAATTTCGAAGCCATCATTACTGTTAACCATAATTTCCAGACGTTTACGGGTATCATTGCTGAGCTTGTAGGAAGACACAAGCACACAGTATGACTGCTCGGCACCTCTTCCCACCCTGCCTCTCAGCTGATGCAGTTGCGACAATCCGAATCTTTCGGCACTTTCAATAACCATCACCGAGGCATTGGGAACATTGACACCCACTTCGATAACTGTGGTGGCCAATAATATATGAGCTTCACCCGAGATGAACCGTTTCATTTCGGCCTCTTTATCGGCAGTCTTCATCCGTCCGTGCACCATACTCACCGTAAATTCGGGGAAAACGTCCTTAAAAACCTCATATCCTTCTTCCAAATCCTTGTAATCCAGCTTCTCACTTCCTTCAATAAGCGGAAAAACAACGTAGACCTGTCTGCCTAACTCAATTTCCTTTCGCAAAAAATCATATAACTGCTTCTTATTTGTATCGTATCGATGGACTGTCTTAATCGGTTTCCTGCCGGGAGGCAATTCGTCTATGACAGATACATCCAGGTCTCCGTAAAGCGTCATAGCCAGGGTACGCGGAATCGGTGTTGCAGTCATAACCAACACATGCGGAATCTGTTTGTTTTTTTTCCATAACCTGGAACGCTGCTCAACACCAAAGCGGTGTTGTTCGTCGATGATAGCCAACCCAAGGGACGAAAACACAACGGTATCTTCTATCAGGGCATGTGTTCCGATTAAAATCTGAATTTCTCCTTCGGCTATCTGCGCCAGCAAACGTTCCCGTTCTTTCTTTCGCGTTGATCCGGTAAGGAGAGCCACCTTTACATCCATATCTTTTAGAAATCCGGCGATTGTTGCAAAATGCTGGGTTGCCAGAATTTCGGTTGGAGCCATCATACAGGCCTGATACCCATTGTCCAATGCCAGCAGCATCGACAACAAGGCAACCAAGGTTTTACCACTACCAACATCCCCTTGCAGCAAGCGGTTCATTTGCCTGCCGCTTCCCATATCCGTACGTATCTCGCGCACCACCCTCTTTTGAGCACCTGTAAGTTCGAACGGCAGATAATCAGAATAGAAGGTATTAAAATAGGATCCGACATGCGAAAAGACCAGCCCCTTTATGCGCAACTTACGCTGACCGGCTGTCTGCAGCATATTTAACTGGATATAAAAAAGCTCTTCAAACTTCAAACGAGTCTGTGCATTACGCAGCTTCTCTGTCGAATCCGGGAAATGAATCTGGCACATGGCTTCTTTAAACGAAACCATGCCAACACGCTTTAAAAGATATTCCGGCAATGAATCGGACAATTCATCCGTCAGTGAATTCAATATGGTATACACCAGATTCTGAATCGCCCTGGAATTCAGAAAAGCTTTTCTCATCTTTTCTGTAGTTGAATAGTAAGGAGTTAACCCGGAAGCCACCTGTTCTATACTACTCATCGGATCTATATCAGGATGAGGGATATTATACACCCTTCCAAAAGCAACCGGTTTACCGAAGACAATAAAATCCGCCCCCGGTTTATATTTCTCCAGAATATAATTGACCCCCTTGAACCAAACCAGATCAATCACCCCGGTACCATCGGTAAATTTACCTATCAAACGTTTGCTTCTGCCTTCGCCGACAGTTTCAAAATATTGAAAACGTCCTTTTAGCTGAATATAGGGCATATTACCCTCTATTTCGCTAATCTTATAAAATCTGGAACGATCAATGTATTTATAAGGATAAAAGCTTAATAAATCGGCATAGGAACGTACACCGATCTCTTTTTCAAGAAGTTCGGCTTTCTTTGGACCTACCCCCGGTAAATAAACAATCGATCTTCTTTCCAGGTCAATCATATATCAATCAGCTAAATGTTAGTACGCCCCTTCAATACAGCCTCGGCAATCAGCAGATCAAAGGGTGTCGTAATTTTAATATTCTCTCGGTTGCCAGCTACCAACGTAACCGGATGTCCGCTGGCTTCAACAACGGAAGCATCATCGGTGAAGCACTCATCAAATGGGACATCGTAAGCCGACAAGATTGTTGCTGAATCAAATACCTGCGGAGTCTGCACAGAGCAATAACGAGTCCGGTCCACCGGCATACTCCCCGTTGCATTATATTCGCGCAGAGAATCTATCATCGGCAACACCGGAATAGCCGCTTTATCGGATGCCGCAGCCCTGAAGCAGGCATCAATAACGTCGGTCGTCACCAAAGGACGCACCCCGTCGTGAATAGCAACCAACCCGGATGAATTTACCAATTTCAATCCATTTCTCACCGAGTGGAAACGGGTTTCACCCCCGGTAGCTATTTGATGCGGAACAGAAAAATTATATTCTCTGCATAAGTCCTGCCAATATTGTTGATGCGATTCGGGAAGCACAACAATAAGGCGCACCGATGCATCGTAACGGACAAAGGCATCCAACGTATGCATTAGTACGGGCTTCCCAGCTATCGGAATAAATTGCTTAGGAAGCTGTTCTCCCATCCGCAACCCCCTGCCTCCGGCCACAATCAGCACATATTTGGGTAATTCGTTCATAAAAAGATATGTTTTAAAAGTGATACCGGCAATTAATCCAACTCTTCCAGTACTTTTTTTACCTCAAGATCGGCCTTATAGAGTTTGTCTTTACAGAGTTTAATCAACCGGCTCGCCTCTTTAACCTTCTCCGAAAGAAGATCAACCTCCAGATCACCCTTCTCTATTGCCTCAACAATCAACCGAAGCTTTTCGATTGCCTCGTTATATGATTCTTCTTTTATATCCATAACTAATCCAGTTTTATCATTCAATAATTCTACTCTTCTTATCTCCATCAATAAAGTGAATGGAGAGCTCGTCTCCTTCATGCAGATCGACGGATCTTTTTACCAGGCACCCATTCTTATAAATTAAGCTATAACCCTTTCGCAGGATATTTTCGGGCGATGCCAGGGAAACATATTGCTCGGAAAGCTCTAAGGCATGTTTCCTTTTCAAAAGGAAATCATCCACCGATTTCCGGAACATAGAATCAATTTTCTCAAACACGGAATTTTTACGTTCCATATTCTGCTTAGCAGTAGCGGGCAAAGTAACGACCAACCGCTGCAATGCGAACCGATTCTGCTCCAACAGATTATTTGCCAAAGATGGCAACTTCATACCCAATAGTTGTAACGAAGAATGATTGGTTGTCAATCGGCTCGTCACCATTGAAGGAAGCATGGTTGCAAGTAAATCGAGGCTGTTCTTACGCTCAGTTAAGATTTCGATTGCTTTGGAACTGCATTTCTCCTGTAAAGTATTTAGCCGATCAGCTGCATCATCCATCCGGTTTATAAGAAATTCGGCTACAGCAGTAGGTGTTTTCATACGAGTGTTGGCAACCATATCAACAACGGTATCATCCCGTTCGTGACCAATACCGGTAATGATCGGCAACGGAAACTGTGCACAATTGGCTGCCAGCAGGTAAGAGTCGAAACTAAGCAGATCTGAGGTAGCCCCACCTCCTCTTATTATAACAACCACATCGAAGCAATCCAGATGCCGGTACACTTTATCCAATGCTCCAATTACAGACTCTTCCGTTTTTTCGCCTTGCATAATCGCCGGGAAAAGATGAGTATAAAAAATATAACCGGATTTATTCTGAACAAGCTGCTTCATAAAGTCTTCGTACCCAGCAGCAGAAGGAGATGTGATAACCGCTATTCGTTGCGGGAGCAGTGGACAATCCAGCTCCTTGTTTAAGGAAAAGACCCCCTCTTCCTGAAGTTGCTTAATTATCTCCATGCGTCTGCGCACCATGTCGCCCAACGTATAGGTAGGATCTATGTCGACCACCGTGAGACTATATCCATACAATTCATGGAATTCTACGGTAACCTTTACCAGCACTTTAATACCGGAAGCAAAAGATTGCCCCGTCTCCATCTCGAAATAAGGCTTTATCATCCGGAATGTTTTAGCCCAGATAGACCCTCTGGCTTTTGCCAGCAATTGTCCGTTTACCGGATGTTTTTCAACAAATTCGAGGTAACAATGACCGGAGGCGGCATGCTGTCTTACATCACTCATCTCCGCACGCACCCAATACGTATCGGGAAAACTCTGTTGTATCACCCCTTTGATACGGTTATTTAGTTCCAGCAGCGTAAACTCCTGCCTTGATTCGCCCAAATTCTCATCGTTCCGATACATGTTTACACTGTGATTTATAGGCTTTATACAAATCGGGCAAACCATATCCCAATTCTGCATCCGGATGACTACTGATATGTCCGGCCCGTTGAAGGGTATCAATCATCTCCTTAGGTGTAAGTTCCGGTACTGCCTGCCAAAGACACACTGACAATCCGGCCAGAATAGGCGTGGCAAAAGAGGTTCCGTTTGCATAGGTGATATTGCCCGAGGCATCCACAACGCTGCATCCGCTTCCTAAGGCTACAACATCTGGCTTTACACGGTAATCGGCTGTAAATCCGATCGAGCTGAAAGTACTTTTCTTTTTATCATCCGTAACTGCTCCAACAGTCACTATCTCGTCGGCATCGCCCGGGAAAGTAATCTTACCCCAGGAGCTGGCACCTTCATTTCCGGCACTGCTGAACAATAAAATGCCTTTATCTGCCGCCATTGAAGCAGCTTTACTTATTAAAGCCGTTTTACCGTCCAGAGAACACTGACTGTAAACGGAATCTTCGGTATCAAACATGAAGTATCCCAAAGATGAGGTAATAACGTCTACGCCAACACTATCGGCAAATTCTACCGCAGCCACCCAATAATCCTCCTCTACAGGAAATTCAGAACGGTTATCTTCACTTTTAATAAGCCAGTAAGAAGCATCAGGTGCTGTACCTACCATCACACCCGGGCTGTTGGCCGCCATACAAGAAAGCACTTTTGTTCCGTGGTCATCACTTTCATACACACTCTGACCGGGCGAAACAATATTTTTTGTACCCAGCAACCTCAGGGAATCAAAAACAGAAATACGGTTTACATTTTGAAATCCCGCATCAATAACAGCTATATGCATCCCCTGTCCCCTAAATCCTGCCTGATGCAGTTTTACTCCATTCAACATACTTATCTGGGAATCAGCCTGACCATAATAATTAGCCACGGGCAGATCTGAGGGGTAGAATTTCGAGGTATCAGGGTCCAAATTCTTAGGATAATCTGCTTCGCCTTTCCAAACCCATTTTACAGAATCAACAAAAGAGAGTGCTTTCAATTTGTCCACCACCAAACTATCGGGAGAATTCATAACCACCGTAGACATCCATTTGCTTTGAGCCACAGGTTCGGCTCCGGTTGAAGAAAGACTGTCTATATATGATTCTGAAATTGGAATATCCGAACTTGTTACAGCCACTTTACGCTGAGCACGTCTTTCCAGGGCCTCTTTGGAGAGAAATTCTTCGGGACGGTCAATACTATAACCGGTATTACCTTTATCCTTCAGATACACACGAAAGCGATACGAGTGGCTTCCACTAACGGTAGCAGAGATCAACAATCCAAATGCTCCTAAAAAAAATATTTTTTGTATGGTTTTAAGCATGATTCTATTTTTAGTAAGCAAAGGTAGTAATCCTTCTTTAAATAAAAAAGAAAACAGGCTGACGGACAATAAAAAAGCCCTGCATCCAAAGACACAGGGCTTTTTTATTTGTAAACCATCTTACAGTACGTTACAAATAGGAATTTCACGTTTAACACTTTGTCTCAGAGAAATAAGAGTTTCCGTAGCCGTAACACCTTCGATTTCCTGAATCTGTGAATTCAACAATTCCATCAGGTGTTCGTTATCTCTGGCATACAATTTGATAAGCATTGTATACGGACCAGTAGTAAAATGACATTCCACCACTTCGGGTATTTTTTCAAATTCGGGCACCACATCCTTGTACATTGAACCTTTTTCCAGTTTCACTCCGATATAAGTGCATGTATTATATCCTAATATCTTCGGATTGATGTGATAACCTGATCCAACAATTACATTCATATCAATCATGCGTTGTACGCGTTGGTGAATGGCTGCACGAGAAACGCCACATTCTTCTGCAACATCCTTGAAAGGAATCCTGGCATTCTTTGAAATAATGTTCAGAATTTGCCGGTCCAGTTTGTCGATCTTCTCCATATTTGCTTTAAATTAATATACACATTTCAATTAAAGTATCAAAAGTATATATATTTTTTGATTCACATAGCAATCTGAAAGAAAAAAGTGCAAAATAAATAATAATGGCGGGTAATTAATGCTAAAAAGCATATATTACCCGCCATTAAGATATAAATAATGAAATTATTTTACAATTTCCAGCAATTCCACTTCAAATACAAGTGTTGAATTAGGTTTAATATCCTGTCCTGCACCTCTTTCGCCATAAGCAAGGTCTCCCGGAATCCAGAAAATATATTTTGATCCTACAGGCATCAGCTGCAAACCTTCTGTCCAGCCTTTGATTACCTGACCAACACCAAACTGAGCAGGTTCACCTCTCTCGATTGAGCTGTCAAATACAGTTCCATCGAGCAACGTTCCTTTATAGTGTACTTTTACATTGTCTGTAGCAGTTGGTTTTGCACCTGTACCTTCGGTGATAACCTTATATTGCAAACCACTTTCGGTAGTAATCACACCTTCTTTGGTTTTATTTTCTGCCAGGAATTTATCGCCTTCTTCTTTTGTTTTGGCAGCTTGTCTTGTTGAAGCTTCCATAAAGTAAGTTTGCAGGTAAGCTTGAGCAGCTTCCGGAGTCATGCTTGTTTCTTTGCCTTTAAGAGCAGCAGTAAAACCAGCGATCAATGCATCAACATTAGCGCTATCTGGTAATGTTTTCAAATTTTCTTTGTAACCGGCACCTGTGCTTACACCAATTGCATAACTGGCGCTATCGATAGCACTCTTTAAATTTGCACTCTTTTTAGAGTCACAAGAAGTAGCGGAAACGCCAACAGCCACAGCCATTGCTGCAACTAAAACACTTGCTTTTTTCATTTTAATCCTTTTAGTATTTATTACTTTACAATATCCAATAATTCAACATCAAAAACCAATGTGCTGTTCGGCTCAATCACTTCGCCGGCACCATGAGTTCCGTATGCAAGAGCCGAAGGGATAAACAATCTCCATTTAGCACCCACCTCCATCAGCTGAAGGGCTTCCACCCAACCAGGAATCACCTGTGAAACGCCAAATTCTGCAGGCACACCTCTTTCAACAGAACTATCAAAAACAGTTCCATTAATCAACGTACCATGGTAATGACATTTTACTGTATCTGCAGCTGTCGGTTTGGCTCCCGAACCGCTTTTAAGGATTTCATACTGCAAGCCGCTGGGCAATTCCACAACACCTGCCTTATGTTTGTTTATTTTCAGGAATTCCTCGCCAGCCTTCAGGTTAACTTCCAGCTTTTCATTTTGCAACTTCATAAAGAAGTCATTGATAACTTGTTTAGCCTCATCATAGCTGATTTCCGGCTTCGCATCTCCAAGCACATCCTTTAATCCCTTTACAAAATCTTCAATCTGAAGATTATTGATACCTGAGTTCTGGAAATTATTTCCAATACTTAAACCCAAAGCGTAACTAACTTTATCCATTCTTTGTCTAATTCAACTTATTAAGAGCCACAAAAGTAACACATTTAATGGTAATTATATTAAATCCGCTAAACTTTTTAAAGAGCTATCAAAAAAAGTGACCTATTCTTTTTTCAGCAAGATTATGGATGTATTAAACATACCTTGCATGCATTCCTCAAGAATTCAAATCCAAATGCACGCAGATACACAAACAGAATAAGTATCAGTACAAGTTTTTATGTCATTTTGACAAAAAAACAGCTCCCAATGATCTATTATAAACAAGTTTTTGTAACTTCGTGGATGAATATTTTGTAAAAAAAGAAATCCGAATGAAGAAACTTGTAGTTCTGACCGGTGCGGGGATGAGTGCGGAAAGCGGACTTTCCACCTTTAGGGGATCGGATGGGTTATGGGAAAAGCATCGCATTGAGGATGTGGCATCTCCGGAAGGATTTGCAGCCAATCCGGAGTTGGTGTTCAATTTTTATAACCACCGGCGGAGGGAGCTGCTTGCTGCAAAGCCTAATGAAGGACATATCGGCCTGGCGAGACTGGAAAAGGAGTTCGATGTGCGTATTATCACCCAAAACATTGATAACCTGCACGAACAGGCAGGAAGCAGTCATGTACTTCATCTGCACGGCGAATTGATGAAAGTCCGGTCCGTTAATCACCCTGAGCGGATTTACGAATTATCCGAAAGCAATTGCGATATTCATTTAGGAGACAAAGATCCGTGTGGAGATCAGCTGCGCCCCCACATTGTGTGGTTTGGAGAGGCTGTTCCGATGATTGAACCGGCTATTGAGCTGACTGAGCAGTCGGACATCTTTGTAATTATCGGGACCTCTCTCAATGTTTATCCGGCTGCCGGTCTGCTGAATTATGTACGCAGAAGACAGCCTGTATTCTTAATTGACCCGATGGAAGTTTACACGTCCCGTCGCGACCTGCATATTATCAGGGCCGGAGCATCCGAAGGTGTTGGTATTCTTACAAAACTACTAAAAGATATATAAAATGAAAGTCTATGCTACTTACATAAAATCACCCATCGGGTGGATCGAGTTACGAGCCACCGAGACCCATTTGATCATGGCACGCTGGGTTGCCGAACCATCCGCCGAAAGAGAAGAGTCGGTAAATCCGATTCTGCAAGAGACCATCTGGCAACTTGAAGAGTATTTTGAAGGGAAACGGACCTCTTTTGATCTGCCGCTGCAACAGGAAGGTACTCCGTTTCAGCAGCGTGTTTGGGAAGAGTTGCAACTAATCCCTTACGGCAAACAGATCTCGTACCAGGAACTTGCAAAAAGAGCCGGTAATACCAAGGCCTACCGGGCTGCAGGGTCTGCCAATGGCAAGAACCAGATCTTTATTATTGTTCCTTGTCACCGGGTGGTACTTGCAGATGGCAATGTAGGAGGCTATGCTTATGGCCCTGAAATGAAAAGATTTCTTCTCGATCTTGAAGAAAAAAACAATCACATTTAATTTGTGTTGCCTCCAAACGGCAATTACCCTGACATTCCCGGCCAAATTAACGCTGGCATTTTGTATGATTTGGAGTGATTCATTCCAATAAAAGGGATATACATGCCCGAAATCGGACAAATCCATATGTTTTGCAACACAATAGTTATTATTTTCCCTTTTAATTAGGAATAACCGAAATATAGCTTTAGATTTGCAATATAAACAACAATAGAGCATAAAACCTCACATGTTGTTTCATTACCAAAATCTTACATTTACAACAAAGAGGGTATCCTAACGGGTACCCTCTTTTCATTTTATCCAACCGTATAATCCTTTATCCCTAAAACTTTTATCTTTTAACCCGATCTGTTAAGTCAACTATCCCTTAGCATACGAGCAACTATTTGTTTCATAACGAACAACTATTCGTTTGTCATATGTTGAATGCAAGTTACACAGCTGTCTACTTTGCATTCAACAATTGTCAAACGCAAAGCAGACAGCTGACAAACGAATAAGTCCTCGTATTGAAAAATATAAAAGGCTTAAGGGAAAGATATACTTCTCCGTAGCAATCGGTTTATATGGTCTTTTATCCGGAAACTATACTAAGAAAGAGTCGACTGCGGCACGCCAATCCTCTTTATTCTCCGGACAGTATGTAACAATCCCCATACTGGAAGCCATTTCCACATTACGAATGCCATCATCGATAAACAACGTCTCCGACGGAATCATTCCGCTATCTTTAAGCATGAATTCGAATATTTCTTTGTTGGGCTTAGTAATTCCCACCTCGTAGGAGGCATAAATCTTATCAAAATAGGCAGTAATGGGTCGACCAGCCTCCGTAAAAGACGAGGTTCGGGCCCATTCTAAAATAAAAGGATTCGTATTACTTAGCAGGTACAACTTATATTTACTTCTCAAATCCAGTATATAATCTAATTTATATTGGGGAATATCCGTAATAAAACCTCTCCAGGCATTCAGGGCCTCCTCATCGGAGATCTCCTTACCCGCATACTCACTCAACTTTTTACAAAACGTTTCCCGGTCGGCCAATCCCTCCTCCAACTCCAGGAAAACCCCTTTCTGTTGATAGGCATTTACCAATTCCGGTGCGTTTTTCACCCCTATTTCAACAAACCGGCTTACCGCCCGATCTGTATCCAGGTCCATTATAACTCCTCCTAAATCAAAAACAATATTCTTTATCATTTCAATTTCTATTTATTACATTGTTATTTCTACTTCAAGTTTCTTATCTGGTATAACTGGTCCGGTCAGCGTTCTGCATATGGATAAAGTCGGCCGCGTATTTTCTGGATACCGGAATCTCATCCTCAACGTGCATAAGTTTTACCATATAACCGTTGGAGTTGCCGTTTATCTGATTTATCATCCTACGATTCAAAACAAAGGACCGGTGACAACGATACAGATCCGAATGCTCAAGTACAGCCAAATTTTTCAACGTATTACGCACCACTCTTGTTGTCACTTTCGCTTCGTCCGATAAGTAATGGATTTTAAGCAAATTCCCCATGGATTCGATATACAGGATACGATCTGCCGTAAGTACCACATCCGGATCTTTCTTATTTACGGATGAGATACAGATAAAATCCATGCTTTCTCTTGCTTGAGTTCCGGCCCCGGCATCCGCCGAATTGTTGTCTCTCTGCATCACTTTTATGCCGGCATTCCTACTTAATGCAAATATTATAGCAAACAAGATTCCGACAGGAAAGGTTACGATAAAAGCATTGGATAATTGTAGAGCCCCCCAAATATCCTGGTGGAAAAAGAAGAATCCCACAACAGCGTTATAGATTCCGTTTCCTATAGCAATCGTAGAAAGGAAAAAGATATTCCAAAGAATCTCACACCAGACAGTCCAAAGGATCTTCACTCTTTTCATGAACTGGTTAATCAGCCAATAATCAAAAAGCAGACATGCAATGGTTATAAGTCCAAAGCCCAGCGTATAAAAAAACGTATTCCCGGGAAATCGATTAAGGCCCAGAGGTTCAAAGGTGAATAAGAACAAAAAAACAGCGAGTCCTACTATGACAGCCGACTTCCAGCCACCATACACAAAGGGGTATGGTTTATCTACAACTTCCTTTAATCTGCCCAGACGAGTCGAAATTTGAGTATTCATTTATAACACAGATAACGTTATACGTTACAAAAATACAATTTAAAAAGCAGATTAATAAAGTTTACATGCATTAGATTGATCTTCAACCTATAGAGCCTAAATCTGCATTCACGTTTTTAATGCGTGCAGGCTGAGTGAAGTTGAATTTTGAGTTCATGTTATTTGAACCGAAGTTTTATTTTAATAATTTTGCTCATTAAAAAGTAAAAAGCTGCCCGTTTACGAAATGCATCCTGACGTATTCTTTTTACAATACGAATGTAACTCATAATTGATAATAAATTAAAACAATGAAAAGAATTAGTGTATTCTGCGGTTCCAGCTTTGGAACAGAAAAAATATATGAACAAGAAGCCTACAACCTAGGTAAAACGTTGGCAGAACAAAATATTGAACTCGTTTATGGTGGTGCAAATGTTGGTTTAATGGGGGCTGTTGCAAACGGGGTGTTAGACAATAACGGTAAAGCTATCGGAGTGTTGCCCACCTTTCTGCAAAAAGTTGAAATTGGTCACGACAATTTAACCGAACTGATTTTAGTTGAAACAATGCATCAACGGAAAACAAAAATGGATGAGCTTTCGGACGGGATCATTACACTTCCGGGAGGTTTTGGAACACTCGAAGAATTTTTTGAAATGCTTACATGGGCTCAGCTCGGATTGCATAAAAAACCAGTGGCAATTCTTAACACCAATGGATTTTACGACGAACTGTTATCGCTTATACAGAAAATGGTAGACAATGGTTTTTTAAAACAAGCTAATCAGGAAATGCTAATCTTAAGTGACGACATTGATGATTTAATCGATAAAATGAAAAATTATAAAGCTCCTGCTTTTGGGAAGTGGATTAATAAAAGCGAAATCTAACTTTAATGGGAAATAAAGCATTACCGACAGCAGGACTGGTGGTTGTGAAAGGAGACAAACTTCTTTTAGCCTATAGTAAAAACAAAAAGGCCTGGTATCTGCCTGGTGGGAAAATTGACGATGGAGAAAGCTCTTTAGAAACTTTACAAAGAGAAATCTTTGAAGAACTGAATATTGTGCTGAATGCTGAGCGATTGAAATATTATTGTCATATTACAGCTCCGGCTTATGGAGAAGAACCCCCTATTATAATGGAGCAGGATTGCTTTATTTATCAATTGAACGAAAAAATTGAACCTAAGAATGAAATAGGCGAAGTCAGATTTTTCGATATCAAGATGTATCAATCAGAGCCTGCACAGGTACCTGGCGTTTTACTCGTATTTGACAAGCTTATCAAAGACAAAGTTTTGCATTAACATTCTACCTCTTTATTCAAGGATATGAGTTGATTCAGCATAAAAATAATGGGACGAACGTTCAATCGTACTATAAATTAGACGAACAGATCAAAAGCTAGTTGTTTATCCCAACTATTTGATTTAAAAGCAAACATAGTTTTTCTTTGCTCCCAAATCAAATAGGATTGCGATAATGAAAACACATTGCCGATTGCTCTTTTTTCTTTCTGTCTTCTTACTTCAGACAGCTATTTCGTATGCACAGACGTACACCGTTGCCGGAATTGTTGTAGACGATAAAGGTGCGCCGATGATGAGCGTGAATATTTACATACGGGAAACGCTGGAGGGAACAAGCAGCAGAGAGGACGGTTCGTTTGATTTCAAAACCACAGCCAAGGGCGAAATCACCCTGTGCGCCCAGATGTTAGGATACACCCCTGCGTATATGAAGGGTGAAGCATCCGGGATGGGCCGGGTACATCTGGTGTTGCATCCTCAAAACGTTGCATTACAGGAGGTATTTGTTACTGCAGGGAATTACCGGTTACAGGGAAGTTCCAAATGGAAAGAGATGTCGCCGGTAAGCATCGCGACTACCGCCGGAGCTGTGGGCGATATTTACAACGGCATTGCCTTATTGCCGGGAGTGCAGGCCGCAGGCGAAAGCGGTAAGTTGATGGTGCGGGGCGGCGACAGTCGTGAGGCGCAGACCTTTATTGACGAGATGCACGTACTATCGCCCTACACCTATACGCCCGAAAATTCGGCTGCACGGGGCAGGTACTCACCATTCTTATTTGAAGGGATTAACTTCTCGTCGGGAGGCTTCTCTTCCGATTATTCCCAAAGTTTGTCCAGCGTACTCCCTCTAACTACAAAAGACGAAAGTCCGGTTACCAAAATCGGCGTCAGCCTGTTATCCGTAGGTATGGGTGGAGGGGGCACCAAAGCATGGGCAAACTCGTCGCTCTCCTTCAACGGCGATTACCAGAACATCGGACCATACAATAAGTTGTTTCCCGACAGCTATGACTGGATCAACCCCTACCAACGGATCTCAGGCGAGAGCCAGTTCCGAAAAACATTGGCAAATAAAGGGATCTGGAAAACATATCTGGCGTACGACCGCACCTCGTTTGCCCAGCATACCAGTGAAGCCTTTAATCCGATCAATCGCCGAATGGATTTTGAGGAGGATAATCTGTACCTGAACAGTACTTTTAGAAAGACATTGGGAAAAGGTTACAAATTCTTTTCGGGCGTTGCCATTTCGTCCAACAAGAAACGAATGGATGGAGCCAGGCTTGCCTCCGATGCATTAAAGGAAACGGAAAGCGAAATTCATCTCAAAATAAAAGCAGAAAAACGTTATAGCAATCTATATAAGCTGACCGCCGGTGCCGAAAGCATGCTTCGGAGAGATTCGCTTTCTTACATGTATCCTCCGGCAATCCTGACAGGGGGCGAGATTAGCCATAGTATCAACTCGCTGTTTCTTATAAACGACTTCAACCTGTCGGCCAGCTTCCAGGGGAATGTTTCGGCACGGTTGGAACAGACATCCCTGAACAACCACTGGCAGATTCTCCCCCGCGCGTCGCTTACGTATAAGATGAAGGACTTCTATCTGTCGGCCATCGCCGGATTGTATCAGCAGCTTCCCGAAAACAGTTTCCTGCTCCGGAATCAACATCTGTCGGCCGAACGTTGCTGGCAGTATATTCTCGGGGCCTATCACGAATCGAATGGAAAAACCTTCCGCCTCGAGGTCTATAATAAGAAATATCATAACCTGGCAACCAACCTGAATAGCATCTACACATCCGACGGCTACGGTTACGCCAGGGGAATTGATCTTTTCCTGAATGACCGCGAGGTGGTTAAGAACCTGGAGTATATGCTGGCTTATTCCTATAATGATTCCAAACGAAAATACGGGGACTATCCGGCAGAGGCTATGCCTCAATATGCTACCAGGCACAATCTGTCGCTGGCACTCAAATACTGGGTTCAGCCCATCCGGTCCACTATCGGCATAACCGACCGCTACGCCAGCGGCCGACCGTACCATAATCCCAACGAGGAGGGATTCATGCAGCATACAACCTCACCCTATAATAGTCTGGATTTGAGTATCAGTTTTCTGTTAAACAAAAAGGTGATTATTCATGCTTCTGCCTCCAACATCCTGGGAAGAAACAATGTATACAATTATACGTATTCCAGCTCTCGGGGAGAAGATGGTGCCTTTGCAGGCAGCCCGGTGAACGCTTCGCGCAACAGTTTCTTTATGATCGGTATATTTATCACCCTCAGCGGTAATACAGCATACGATGTTTCAAACTTTTAATACACCACAAAAATGAAAAAAATGAAAATGTTTTTACTGATTCTGTCTCTGTCCGGCTTCGGATTTATCAACGCTCAGAATGCACAACCGGAGTTTTCGGATATCATGACCCGGGCATATACGTCGCTGCAAGATGCCGAAAGTCCCCAGGACCTTGTTAACGCACGAAATACCATGGAGCGGATTTCCATGAAATTCACGGATCAATGGCTGCCTGTATATTACACAAGCTATGTGGATATCATTCTTTCCTTTGTAAACGAAAACAAAGAGACGAAGCTGACTTATATCACGGAAGCAAAAGAGCTGGCAAAAAAGCTGAACAACTATCCGGATGCCGATAAGTCGGAAGTCTCGACGCTTGCCGGTTTTGCACTTAATGCTCAGGTCGCTGCCGATCCGGAGAACAACGGTCCGGCTCTTTTCGGCGAACTTATCGGAGCATACAAAGCCGCCATCGCCATCGATCCGTCCAATCCGAGACCCGTTTACCTGCTGGCCCGCTTCAACCGGGATATGGCAAAGTTTATGGGACAAACTTCGCCCGAATTCTGCAAAGAGCTGCTAAAAGCGAAGGAGTTGTACGAAGCCCGAAAGGATAAACCCCTCTACCCATCCTGGGGAAAAGAGGAGGTAACCCGGTTATTGCTTGAATGCGACAAACAATAACCCGGGAAACCGCTTTATTTTTTCAACAATCCATTCAGGTCCACACTATCCGCATCATTGGGAGCCGGTTTAATTTTCAACAGCCGGCAGATGAGCGGATAGAGACTTATATTGGGAAGCGACGGGTGTGTTACATTCTTTTTAAAGGAAGGCCCGGATGCATAAAAGATAGCCTGCATGGTAGGATCAAAATTGTCATATCCATGTGCCCCTCCTAACCAAGGTTTACCCTTATCACGGAACTGGACCATACATCCCACATCCGGTAATACAATCAAATCTCCGATGCGGGCATTCGAACCATACTGGTAACGGGCCGGAACCTCTTCTTTCTTCCACACGGTGATGTTCGGAACCTTTTTCAGAATTTCGTAAGCTGTATCCGTGTATCCGGGTTTTGGATAAAGAACGGTAGGCACTCCGTCGAAAACAAATTTGAAACTATCCCTGGGAAGATAATCTCCCAGATTTACATATTTATCGGGAACAAAGGTTGCCATCCCGTGATCGGACGTCACGATAAAATCAATTTTAGGTGCGATATCCAGTTTATTAACCTTGGAGAAGAAACGGGCCAGAACGGCATCGAGCTCTTCCACTTTGTCAATTACCGCAGATGAATCGGGGGTGGCATCATGACCGATGGCATCGGGCTCTTCGATATACCACATCACCAGATGAGGCCGTTGCTCTTTGGGCAACGAAAGCCAGGCAACCACAGAGTCGGCTCTATCATTATAAGGCACCGAACTATCAAACACTTTCCAGATCGAATTGTGCTTTCCCCCTACAGGAGCTTCAGATCCAACCCAAAAATAGGTAGCTGCCTTCACTCCCTGACGCTCGGCAGTATTCCA
Organism: Macellibacteroides sp.; assembly: GCF_050251695.1. Taxonomy (NCBI): domain Bacteria; kingdom Pseudomonadati; phylum Bacteroidota; class Bacteroidia; order Bacteroidales; family Porphyromonadaceae; genus Macellibacteroides; species Macellibacteroides sp. Next base: position 12,600 of record NZ_JBFWMI010000006.1, on the reverse strand, counting down.
TACCGGCTCACCGCCATAGAAAGCCGGATTGGATACAGCCTCCCGATCCTTGATGCGGTACATTTTCTGCATGGTACTGTCGTAAAACGAATTGTTGACCAACCCATGGTTATTGGGATGCAAACCCGTAGCCATACTATAATGGTTTGGAAAGGTCACACTGGGGAAACAGGGAACAAAGGAGGCCCTGACTCCAACCTTGGCCAACGAATCGAGCGTAGGCGTATGTCCCCTTCCGGGATAATCGTCCCGAAAGCCGTCCATAGATAAAACCACAACGTATCTTTCCTGGCGTGTCGTCTTACAGGCAGAAAAACTCCCTGTAAGGAATAGGGCCAGAAATAAAACAAACATATTCTTATTCATCGGCTCATAATTTTAAATATAAAAGCAGGTAAAAGAAAAAGGCGCCACATGGAGCAGCAGCCTTTTTCAAGATATAACAGTTTAACACCCTATTTGGTCTGAGTGAATTAGAAAATATACCGTACACCCAGCTGAGCTCTCCAGCGCGAATTATAATCACTCTGGTTGTACAATGCATTGCTGGCTGGTTTGGTAAACGAGAAGGTAGGTGTACCATCTGAAGCGATGCTTTCAACCTTTATCGGCGTATAGGAATAACCCGGCGAATTAACGGTACCCCAGGCTCTGTTAAACAAATTACCGATGTTCAACACATCCAGGTTCACCTGCAAAGTATGCTTTCTACCTCCTACCATCAGATAGAAGTCCTGCATGATGCGTAAATCGAAATGATGTTCGAATGGCGTAATCAGTCCGTTTCTTTCGGCATACTTACCTTGTAAATCTTTCAAGCCACTTTCTTCGCTGTTGATATAGGCCTTCAGGTCGGTCCGTTGCTTATCGGCAGGCAGATTTGTCAGAGGTTTGATTATCATTGCATCTATTTCCGAGTTGGTAGGAACGTAAATCAGATCATTTCCCTTTACACCATCCTTGTTTAAATCGCCATTATAGCACAACGAATAGCGGCTGCCGCTGTTTCCGCTGTAAAACAAAGCGATGGAAGTGGCCAGGTTCTTTCCGTAGGCCACCTTGTAAGATGCCGAAGCGATAATACGGTGAGGCTGATCGAAATCGGTATAGGAAACCTCCGGGTTATTGGATCCGCGCCAGTTTTCATTGTATGACCAGTTGGAGTAGGCCTGACTGGATGTACCGTCGTTCACCCCTTTCGATACGCCGTAGGTATAGGCAGCCATCAGGTCTAATCCGAAGTCGAACGATTTCTCCAACTTTCCTGTTACGTTGTAAGAATAACCTTCGTTGGTATTGCTTAACAGGATAACAGATGTATAATCGGCAGAAATAGAAGGTCCGTATAAAGGACGTTTATCCTTAAAATTATTCAACATTTTGCCCGACTCTTCGATATTGATATTCTGATAATAGATATCGTTCATCTTCTTGGTATAGATACCTTCCAGGGTTCCACGGATATCAAACGGAAGCATTTTTTCGACAGCCAGGTTTACACGGAATGACTGCGGATATTTAAAATCTTTCGACACCACGTCTACCTCAGTACTGGTCATCGCCTTGCCCAATGGCTGGTTATAGGGATCCGGACTAAATTTGAAATTAATATTTTTCAGATCGGCAGTCTGCAAACGTGTACGTATATACTCTACGCCTGTATTTCCAAAAGAGTTTGAAATCCATACGAACGGGATTCTTCCCGTAAAGATACCTGCCCCGCCTCGAAGCAGAAATGAATTATCTCTGTTGATATCCCATCTGAAACCTACACGGGGAGAAAATAACGGTGTAGATGACGGCATTTTGTTTGTAGCCAGATCACGCGATTTTGCAATCTCGGAGGCATTAAACTTTTCATTTATACTGGGCTTATCCAAATAGAGCGGCATATCAACCCGTAAACCATAGGTAAAGTTAAAGTTATCGGTCAGATTCCATTTGTCCTGTGCATACAACCCCAGCTGCATGGCACCGAAGGAGGGAGCCCAATTCTTACTTCCGGTAATTGTTTCATTTGAGAATGAATAATTATATTCCTCCGGTTTTGCCTCTTTGGCGGAACCGATAGACAGGAAGTCGGCTAAAGAACTATACACATAGGAACCAAAGTTCTCGCGGATGAAAAGATTTTCCAACATGAACAGTTCGTTGTGTGTTCCGAAGGTAAGCTGATGCGAACCAAAGCTCAGGTTAAAGTTATCGGTTAAAGTAACAATATCCTGATCCAGGCGGTTGGCTGTTGAGTAACGCTCCGTACCCATTTCAATATACCGTAAATTATCAAGTTTCACCTTAACATATGGGAAAGGAGTAGAACCGAAATCGCGGTTATCGCGAACACGTGTATATCCTACGCGCAACTCGTTATTCATCGTGTTGTTTAGCTTCGTATTCAATTCGGCAGCAAATGTATGCGTCTTGCTGTTCATGTAATAACCATTGTCATTAAAGCGTAATCCGTTGGCCGAAAGCGAGAAGTTAAGCTGTTTTCCGCTTACATAACTATGGCGGAGCGTAAACTTATTGTTATCGTTTATGTTCCAGTCGATACGCTCGAGTATCTTATACGATTTAGTGGTAACATCCATCGGACCATATCCGCCTCCGTTGTAACCGCCCGAGATTGACATCAGGTGGTTCATCACCTGATCGGCCTCCTCTTTGGTAACATTCGATCCTTCACCTACATTGTAGGAGGTAGGATAACTTTTGTCGGTTATTTCGCCGTTCACAAAAAAGAATAGTTTATTCTTGATAAGTGCTCCACCAAGACTTACACCAAACTGCATATCGGTCTGCTTGTCCAGCTTCTTCCTGTTTTCCACATTCTTTCCGGCAGTGGTACCTACAAAATTCTGGTTATTACCATAGAAATAAGCACTTCCCTTGAAATCGTTACTTCCCGATTTGGTGATCGCATTGATTCCTCCGCCGGTAAAACCACTCTGGCGAACGTCGTACGGGGCAATAACCACCTGAATCTGTTCAATAGCATCCAGAGATATGGGCTGAATACCAGCCTGTCCACCGTTGGTTCCGGTACCTGCCAGACCAAACACGTCGTTGTTCACCACTCCGTCTACCTGAAAACTATTGTAACGATTGTTTGTTCCGGAAAAAGAGGTACCTCCATTGGATGAGGCTGCCTGAGGGACCAATCTTGTAAAGTCGCTTACGCTTCTTGAAATTGAAGGCATCAGCTGCAATTGCTGCGAAGAGATGTTGGCCGAAGCCCCTGTTCGTTGCGTATTAAAACCAGGCGCAGCTACTACTACCAATTCATTAAGTGCAATTGAAGATTCATTCATAACCGGATTATAGATGAAAGTCTCGCCCAAAGGGAGGTTGATTCCTACTAAATCCGACTTTTCATACCCGATGTAACGAGTTTCAATCCGATAGGGGCCTCCGGGCTTCATACCCATAATTGCATAATAGCCATCTACGTTTGAAACACCGCTGTAATTAGTTCCCGAAGGAAGGTGAATGGCAACTACCGTTGCACCTGGTAGTGCCTGCTTTTGTACATCCACAATTTTACCTGAGATTGCAGATGTTGTAACCTGTGCATACGATAGGGTTGTAAAGAACAACATCATTAATAGAACAAAACAATACTTTTTCATAAATGGTTTGAGGATAAATGTGTTAAATTGCCATATTATACATTGCAAATATAGCAGTTAATGTTTAACATATCATTACATTCATATTACATTTTTTGACATAAAAAAGTCGGAATCCAAAGATTTAACATTTCTGTAACATCTTTGAAATCCGACTTAAATATCAAACAATCAGTATAGTTTATTCAAGCATGCGAATCACGCTCTGATTTGCCTCCTTAACTGCCTTTTCGTTAATTTTTATTACTTTACGATCGTAGGTCATCAACCCGTTCACTTCGCCCTCTACATCGGTAGTCTGGGTATAAACTGCAGCAGAAAATCCTCGTTTAACCATGTCTTTCAACTCATTGGCAAACTTCACGTATTCGGCTGTCACCTCATCGCTGTTCTTGAACTGAACATATCCCCAGTTTTTGCCTTGTTGCCACAGGTGACCTTCCAATGGAAGTCCGATTCCGCCGTACTCGCCCAATACATTTACTCTTACAGCATCAAACAAGAACATATTCGGTCCCGGATAATTGTGTAAATCCAATACATCACCGCAAGCACGATGGTTTCCTCCACTGGCCGGATTAACCAAGCGGGATGGATCATACTTCTTAGTCCACGCAATCACCTCTTCAGTTTTAAACTGACCCCAGGCTTCATTAAAAGGCACCCACATTACAACCGAAGGATGCGAGATGCACAGATCCATAATCTCTTTCCATTCCTGATAGTAGTTAGCGATAGATTCGTCGCTTCTGTTTTTATCGGTTCCGCCATTATATACATGAGGCTCCCAACGGTTTCCGTGATCGCCGCTAGGCATATCCTGCCAAACCAGGATACCTTCCTTATCACAATGATAATACCAACGTGCAGGTTCCACCTTTACGTGCTTACGAATCATATTGAAACCCCAGTCCTTGGTCTTTTTGATATCATACAACAATGCTTCGTCTGTTGGAGCTGTATACAGACCATCGGGCCACCAACCCTGATCAAGCGGACCATATTGGAAATAATCTTTGTTGTTCAATTGCATACGCATAATGCCGTTTGCATCTCTTTTTGTTGAAATCTTACGCATCGCGGTATAAGATGAAACTTCGTCAATCTTCTTACCATTGCTGAACAAAGAAACCTTCATATCGTAAAGAACCGGATTTTCGGGACTCCATAACTTCGGACTCTTCACTGCCAGGCGCAATGCCTTACCGGCAACGCCCTTAGCTGTTGCAATCTGTTTTCCTCCGTCCAGGATAGCCACTTCTACATAATCGGCAGCACAACACTTAGCAGCAGAAACAGTTACATCCACCAATTCCTTGTCAACATCCGGAATAGCCTTGATTGCAGTAACGTGATTTACAGCAACCGGTTCAAGCCAGACTGTCTGCCAGATACCTGTTACAGCTGTATACCAGATTCCTTCCGGTCTGGAAGTCTGCTTTCCGATAGGTTGAAATCCCTTTTCTGTTGGGTCCCAAACGCGAACCACCAGTTTTTGTTCTCCTTTATTTACCAGATAAGGGGTTACGTCGAACGAGAACGGAGTGAAACCACCCTGATGAGAACCAATAAGGATATCGTTTACAAATACATCCGTTTTCCAATCTACAGCACCGAAATTAAGCATTACCTGTTTTCCTTTCCAGGAGGCAGGTACCGTAAACGTGCGTTTATACCATAATTCATTTTTCTCTCCAACTGTTTTCTGTACACCCGAAAGAGAAGATTCAACAGCAAAAGGAACCAGGATAGTTCCGTCGAACGCAGCAGGTTCAACGCCTCCTTTTTCGCGGATGGCATATGCCCATTCGCCATTCAAGTTCTTCCATTCCGCCCGTTCCATAGCAGGACGAGGATATTCCGGCAATACAGCGGCTGGATTTATCTGTTCCGCCCATTTGGTTTTAATCTTATCACCGACGGGCTTCCACTGGGCATTCGCCCCCATAACCGTTGCCAGCAGGCAACACAACAACACCTGTTTTTTCATGATCTGTCGTTTAAAGTAAATATTAATTATATAAGTCAATGAAGAATCCTTATTTTTTCAATACCGGAGTTATATATTCCGGATCGATATACATGGCTTGTTCAGAACTTCCTTTTTGTTTACGGAATTTTACCTTCCCTATGTACATAGCCCGGGGATGGATAGACTCCTTATCCTTATGTGCATGGAACACAATACGTAACTGTCCTTTTTTATCGCGGAACATGGCACTATGACCAACTCCCACTAAATCGCCCGGACATTGTAATAACGGGTTGTGTTCATATTTCGTCCACGGACCGTTTACATCGGTTGCAGTTGCACAGCCTATTCCGTAAAACGGACTTTCATAACTGTTAGCCGAATAGGTCATGTAATACATCCCTTCGTGCTTCATTACAAATGCCCCCTCATTCACCCTGGGCCATATCATCTCCCAAGGTTGAGAAACATGAATACAGGGTCTCATGGTTTCACGTTTAATCTGAAGCAGATCATCTGTAAGCTCGGCAACCCAGATATTCAGTCCGTCGTTGAACCGATCGAAAAAAAGATAAGGCTTTCCATCGTCATCTATAAAGAGAGAATTGTCGATACATTTCTCATCCGCAATCATCGGTTCCTTCTTTTCCTGTTTAAACGGACCCAGGGGAGATTTGGACGTTGCCACACAGATGTGCTCGTCGGCCGAATAATACATATAGAAGGTACCATTCACCAGGTATACTTCAGGCGCCCAGAACCAACGGTCGGCCCACACATCTTTCTTATTCAGAGCCAGTCCATCGGGCAGCTGAGCTGGTCTCGACCACGTTTTAAGATTATCAGACACATATACCTCAATCCCTTTATCCGAGTGGGTACCATACGCATAATAGGTTCCCTCGTGCAATAAAATGAAAGGGTCGCCCAACGGAACAGGGAAAGGACCTTTGTCCTTCCCCTTACCTGTCACAGAATTGCCGACCAATACCAATATAAAGGTCAACATCCATATACACCTGTATTTCTTCATCTCAATCATTTTTACCGGCAGTTGTTGTCTTAACAGCTTTCATCTTATTCTCGAGCATTTTCATAAAATACCCACCCACAACCGACCGGGCACGGAAACCAACAGAACTACCGTCGGTTGTTTCATGCCAGTCACTTAAAGGCATCCGCGTAGTTGTTTCGTTTACATAATTGTATACCGGAACCAGCAATTCCTTAAAATCATCCGGATTATCTGTCAGACATGCACTCCACAAAATCCAGTCACTTTTGGTATAAGTCTTTCTGCTATCCAAAGGTAATCCGTATTTGTTTTGCTTCGTACGATAATACGACATCTCTTTCGTCGCAATATCAGAAGCAAATATAGTAGAAGCAAACAATTTATCCCAGATGAGGTTGTACTTCTGACTCCAGGTTCCTGCCTGATCGAAGGTCAGTTTGTAATGATCGCCATCGTTAGCCATCGACTCCCACTTGGCTGCCATTGCTTTTGCTTCGCTCAGGTACTCGTTTGCAATCTCTTTTTCGCCCATCATCTCGGCCATAATACCATAACCGGCAATCCCCATGATCGCTTTCACCGAAAGGTTTGCATTGTGTGCAAAGTGACCGGCAAAGTCGTCTGTACAAAGCTGATTTTCGGGATCAAGACCCTCCTTACGCAAATAATCCGCCCAGGTTGTAAGTACCGTCCAGTGCTTTTTTGCATAATCGGTATTTCCTTCCATTATAGCAATCGCAGCAGTAAGGGTTAGCATGTTACCACATTCTTCCACCGGCATATCGCCGCCATAAGTCTGACCGTTAGCCAACGGATAGGTACCCACGTCGTGAGCAGCGAAGGGTTTGTTCCATTTGCCCGATTCACTGTAATAAAAGATCGGATTCAGCATACCCTTCAATAATTCGGGATTATATACCAGAAACATGGGAGCCGAAGGATAGGTAACATCTACCGTTCCGATGGAGCCGTTACTAAAATTCTCTTTTGAAAAGAACAAAAGATCTCCCTCTTTGCTTTCCACTAATTTATGGGCAGCAATAGCCTGGCGATAGGCCAACGCACAAAGTTCGGCATACATTTCGCCTCCGTCTTTTGCAGCCTGCTCCATTAACGTTCCGTCAAAATCATTGCAACGTTGCATTACAGAAGCATAATTGGAAGAAGCTTTCTCAAAAGCCTGATAAATATCAACCTGTCCGTTGCGTTTCCAATAAGGCAGCAGGTTCTCGTTAAAATACTGGATGGAATACAAATCATCGTATCCAATCATCAGATATCCATTGCTTGAAGAAGCATCCACCTTTCCCAGATTCCGGCTATAAGCCAATACAGGCATCTCTTCCTGCATCTTCTGGGATACTTCACCCTCTTTGGCAACCAATACGCCACTTTCATTAAATTCACTTTTCACTACGTGATATTCACCCAACTTCATGGAAGTCTGCTTCTCTGCTGCTGCAGCCAGATAAAAATAGCCCCAGTCTATGCGTACATCGTCCCCTTTTTTACCAAGGATATTCTGTTCGGCTGTACCTGTTTTAAGATAGGTAATTCCATTCTTTTCCAGTTTCTCCGATTTCACAGGCTGATTATCTGTATTCACAGCCCATTGGGGTGTGGCATCGAAATAAATCTGCACATCATGTTTTGCTCCGTCGAGGGATTTAACCTGATAAGTAACGTAATTAATAGGCGTAGTCATCAGCTCCAGGTCATCCATCAGCAATGGAGCTGTAAAAATAAGGTCAAGCTGAACAGGTCCGCATTCAAACGTATAGAATGTTTGTGTAGGCATCACGTTGGCCGACTTCTGTACAGCCATCGTATCGAAAGATGTTTTCGTTTCGGGTGTAGTAAACAAGCCAAAGTCTACATACCCTCCACCGGTACGGTTATGACAATGAGCTGTAATTATATTTTTTCCAGGTTTTAACGTTGCTTTTACCTCGTCGGACAACTCAACCATTACATTGTTTTTCCAGGTGTATTCTGTAGCAACAACCTCTATTCCGTTGATATAGAGTTCGAATATATCATCGTGCGAATATTCCAGATAAACAGGAACCGATGCAAAATTCTCTGTAAGTTCAAAATTACGACGAATCCAAATGTCTTTCGACAGCCAGGGAGTAGTAAGGTTGGGCATTCCATCGGTACCAAATGCAGCTTTGGCTTTTTTCCACGAACGATCATCAAAGGCAACTGAAGTCCAGTCGCCGCCCGGTTTGGATTCGGTATATGCGGCATCCCAACTTAAAGTAGCTGCCGTTGGAATAATTTCTTTTAAAGGCGTCTCCTCTTTTCCCATAAAACGGTACGATTTCCCATCCACACGCAAAACTCCAATGAGCGGATGCTTTTTACCTGTCCAGTGGCGTACATCATCCTCGTTCAATTTGTCGGTAAACGACCAAGCACTGGTATAAGGGTCGATAGTTATAAGCGGATAAGCCGGAGCCCGTAGTTTATTCACTTTTACAGGCGAATAGGTCTTTACTGCATTGTTCGCGCACGATGATGCCATCAAAACAACCAGAAAGAGAAAAAGAAGATTTCGTTTCATACAAATAAAATTTTAAAATGGAAGGTAAAACCTTAGCAAAACCTATTGGTTGCTATTCGATACAGACTGTAGAATACAAGCCTGTGTTATGGTATTAAATTATAAAATAAAAAGGGAAGAAAAGAGATACCAATCCCTCCTCTTCCCCTTATAAAAGAGCTTACTTAAGCTTAATCACTTTTGAATAAATGGCTTGATCTGCGCCAGAAGTCTTAACTCCGATTCTGGCATAAAGAGCCTTGGCTGAAGCCACATTCGCATTACCGGTCAGGTCCATCGACAAGCTGGCATTTCCGGCAGTCATCCCGGAAAAGTCCTTACGGGCAATGTTATTAACCTCGTCAACAAACGATGTTTTGCTTAACAAAAGCATCACACGGTCGATATTTGCCGTAGCCACCACTTTATTAATCGCACAGGTTGCACTCAGTGTATTACCGTTCAACGAAATGGCATCACCCGAAATGGTAAAATATGGGGTAACCTTCACTTCGCATTGGGTACTTCCCTTCAGGTTCACCACCATGGTATCGCGGGTATTCACCCAGGGGCCATTCTTATCTTTGGTCACCAATTTATATTCGCCATCGAAAAGCAGTGCTTCGAAGGTACCTTCCTGACCAACATATACGGTAATAGGGTCACGCAGTTCAAAGCCATCCTGATACAATTGCATTTGAATCGCTTCACCTGTGCCTCTTAAACCCAGTGCTTCGCCATTGTAGGTAACTTTACCATACAATTTTGATTTAGGTTCGTCGTAATTATCCAAACCGCAGCTCCACAGCAGCGTTGCCAACAATGTAAATGATAAAATATTTGATAGTAGTTTCATTGCTTTATAATTTAGAATTATTGATATGGATTCTTTACAAGCTTCGGATTGTTGTTAATCCAACCCTGATCAATAAAGTTATAATAATGCTTTGGCTGGAAGTATCTTGGATACGGAGCCATATGAACTGGTTGCTTGTCGAACACCCATTTGCCATTATTCGGATTTCCCGGTTCGTTAATAACGTAAGGGAACAAGGCATACTGCTGTGCATTAGGGTCGTTAGGTATACCATTCCATACCTTATCTGCAATTCTCCAACGCTTCAAATCCCAGTATCTGTGATCTTCAAAAGCAAACTCAACACGGTTTTCCTGTACAATATCATCAAAGGTAACCACTGTCAAAGGCTGAATACCTGCACGTTCGCGAACCATATTGATATATGTCACCGCATCCGCCTGTTTATTCAATTCAAACGATGCTTCGGCTGCAATCATAACCGCTTCGGCAAAACGGAAACGTGGAAACCACATATCGCTGTTACGGCCACGGGTAGAAGACATGGGCGTTTCATCCAGGAATTTACGGAAGAAAAATCCGCTTTTATTGATAAACTGCTCGTTGGTTGTTGTAGGACCGTTGAAAGATGTAATTACATTACCTTGTGCATCGGTTGTACCACCTTTTGCAGTTTCAGACACCCAAACCCCGTTTTCCAAAGATTTACGTCCGGCCTGCAAAGGAACCGGCATACCTCTGAAAGGAGCACCCGGATAAATGATTGATCCATATAAACGGGCATCTTTGTTAGCAAAGGCATCTTCCGGTTTATTATAGAAAATATAATTTCCCTGAGCATCCTTGGTCTTGATACCTCCTTCGCGGTTGTCCACATATTCGAATGCTTCAACCAGATTCAGGATTGGAGAATACATACAACGGTCGATATCTTCTGCATGGGTTGCCGGGATATTCAGTTTTGTAAATTCCACAGTTTGTCCCGGATATTTATAATCTCGTGCCCAGATAACCTCTTTGTTGTTTTCTTTCACACAAACAGCTTCATAAAAGTTTTTTCCCTTATCATTGGGCTTCGCATTCTGAAGCTGGTACTTACCGCTGGCAATCACCTCCTTGGCTGTACTCAAAGCCGTTTCATAATAACCCTTTGCCTTATCGGCCGGGATACCTACTTCGCCTCCGGCAGTTTTAATCGGGTTCACCATCTTGTTGTTATAGTTGGCAATGGATCCGGCATACAGTGCCGCACGGGCTTTCAGCATCAAGGCAGCCCATTTGGTTGCACGGGCTCCGTTTATAGACGGTGCTTCAGGCAGTAATGGAGCTATTTCGGTACATTCTTTAATAATATAGTCGTATAACTCGGCTTCGGTAGAACGAGGATATTGCATGGCGGTGATATCCATTCCAGCTTTATATTCGAACACTTCATCACCTACGATAGGCATACCACCCATACCGCGACACATATTAAAATAGGTCCAGGCTCTTAAAAAGCGAGCCTCCCCTTCGATGGAAAGTTGTACATCCTTATCCAATACCTTGGCTGCACGCACACCTGCCAGGAATTGGTTGATGTTACGGATCAGTCCATAATCGTACACGCGCCACTGGGTATCGCTGAATGTCTGCGTGTTATCCGGACCACCATCCGACCGACATGCCTCATCTAAAAGTATATATGAATAAGAGTCTTCAGTATTTTGTCCCCATCTAACACGACCGTAGTAATTGGCCAAAACTGACTTAATCATGTTTGCATCACCAAAAACCTGATCTTCCGTAAGAATCTGATCCGGATCTCTTTCCAGAAAATCGGAGCAGCTTCCGAAGGACAAAGCTAAAGCGGCTACAGCCGTTAAAATATAATGTTTCTTCATCTCATTTAAAATTTAAGTGTTACACCAAGGTTTACAATTCGGGTTGTTGGATACTGAAGTCCATTTGCACTTTCAATTTCAGGGTCTGTACCGTTTGTGTTAGCAAATGTAAGCAGGTTCTGTCCAGAAACATACAATCTTAATTCTGAAATCAGGAATTTTTCCAATACCTGTCGGGGAATTGTATAACCAAACTCTAAATTTCTAAGTTTTACGTAACGGATGTTGTGCATCCAGAAGGTACTGTTCCAGTAATTGCTATGACTACTGTTCCCAATTAGCAAAGTAGGATATTTTCCTGGTATTAATGCGCTGTTAGCATCGGTAATATCAGACAATCTCCAGGTGTTTTCCATATAATACTGAGAGTTGTTACCTCCGTCGTGGAACGGATTACGTTGTTCCCAATCTTGTCTCCAGCTAGCCAAAGCACCACCAGTCAAGTCGAATGCCAGGTCGAATCCTTTATATCCAAAAGAGAAGTTCATACCGAAGTTAATGACAGGAGTAGAACCCTGACGGTAACCGATGGGACGTTCGTCCATACCGTTAATTACCTTATCACCGTTCTGGTCTTTATACTTGATATCACCCGGACGAAGGGTCTTGTTGCCCTGACGGTCGTTATCGATTGGCCAGGAAGCGATTTCTTCCCATGACTGGAACTGACCATCAGCTTCTAGTCCCCATGACAGATAACCGAAACGCTCGTTAATAGAATTACGGTACACATTCCATG